>NZ_LTCZ01000413.1:0-85459 GCF_001583455.1 Rhodococcus sp. LB1
GCCACCATCGTCGTCGACGGGCGCACCGTGCAGGCGAATGGCGGTGCAGACGGGTTCTGGCTCGGACCGACCCTGATCGACCACGTCACCACCGACATGAGTGTGTACACCGACGAAATCTTCGGACCCATCCTCTCCGTGATCCGCGTCGACTCCTACGAGCAGGCGCTCGACCTCATCAACTCGGGCCCGTTCGGCAACGGCACCGCGATCTTCACCAACGACGGCGGNNNNATGGTCGGCATCAACGTCCCGATCCCCGTCCCCACCGCGTACTACAGCTTCGGTGGCTGGAAGAACTCGCTGTTCGGCGACACCCACGCCCACGGCACCGAAGGCGTCCACTTCTTCACCCGCGGCAAGGTCGTCACCACCCGCTGGCTCGACCCCAGCCACGGCGGCCTCAACCTCGGATTCCCCCAGAACAACTGAGCCGGAAAGGACCTACGGTCATGACGACGACAGTCACCCAGGAACTTTTGCCCACCGGCCAGTCTCTCGACGCGGCCCGTGTCGAAGGGGAGCGCGCGTACGCCCTCGACCGCGCGCACGTGTTCCACTCGTGGTCCGCGCAGGAGCAGATCACCCCGATGACGATCCTCGCGTCCGAGGGTTCGTACGTGTGGGACGGTGCCGGGAACCGCATGCTCGACTTCTCGTCCCAGCTCGTCAACACGAACATCGGGCACCAGCACCCCAAAGTCGTTGCCGCCATCCAGGACCAGGCCGCGAAGCTGTGCACCATCGCACCGCAGTACGTGAACGACGCCCGCTCCGAGGCCGCGCGGCTGATCGCCGAGCGGACCCCGGGTGACCTGAACAAGGTGTTCTTCACCAACGGCGGCGCCGACGCCAACGAGCACGCGGTGCGCATGGCTCGGCTGCACACCGGCCGCTACAAGGTGCTGTCGCGGTACCGCTCGTACCACGGCGGCACGGACACCGCGATCAACCTCACCGGCGATCCGCGCCGGTGGCCCAACGACTACGGCAACAGCGGAGTCGTCCACTTCCACGGACCGTTCCTGTACCGGTCGCAGTTCCACTCGGAGAACGAGCAGCAGGAGACCGAGCGCGCGCTCGAGCATCTCGACCAGTTGATCCGCCTCGAGGGGCCGACCTCGATCGCAGCGATCGTACTCGAATCGGTTCCCGGGACCGCGGGGATCATGGTGCCCCCGCCCGGTTACATGGCCGGTGTCCGCGAAATCTGTGACCGCTACGGCATCGTGTTCATCGCCGACGAGGTGATGTCCGGGTTCGGCCGGACCGGAAAATGGTTCGCGATCGACCATTTCGGTGTCGTTCCCGACCTGATCACGTTCGCGAAGGGGGTCAACTCCGGCTACGTCCCGCTCGGTGGTGTCGCGATCAGCGAGAAGATCGCGGCGACGTTCGCCAACCGGCCGTACCCCGGAGGGCTCACCTATTCGGGACATCCGCTCGCCACTGCAGCCGCCGTCGCGACGATCAACGCGATGGAGGACGAGGGGATCGTCGAGAACGCGGCCCGGATCGGCAGCGAGATCCTCGGTCCCGGACTGCGTGGCCTTGCCGACCGGCACCCGTCGATCGGTGAAGTCCGCGGACTCGGCGTGTTCTGGGCGATCGAACTCGTCGCCGACCGTGCCACGAAGGAACCGCTCGCTCCGTACGGCGCCTCCAGTCCGGCGATGAACGAGGTGATCGCGGCGTGCAAGGCAGGAGGATTGCTGCCGTTCGCCAATTTCAATCGCATTCACGCTGTGCCGCCGTGCACCGTCACCGAGGCCGAGGCCCGTGAGGGGCTCGCGATCCTCGACACGGTTCTCGACATCGCGGACGCGCACCGCAACTCCTGACACACCCCGTCTGCCGACACACCCGTGTCCCGACACTCGATCCGTCCCGCGGTCAATGGCGCCCGCGGGGCGGATCTTTCTCATTTCCCACGACAACACACGGCGCCCGGATCTCAACGGAGAGAATCTATGAGCTCGACCACGTCCACGCTCGCACTGTCCCTGCCGGAAGGCTATGTCGAAGAACAGGATCGGCCACCGGCTCCCGACGTCGCCATCCTCGACCGATTGAGTGCCGATGCATTCGACCTGCACGTCGACACCGTCGGACCGAACGAGAACCGGCAATTCCGGGTCACGCTCTACAGCGGAGGCTCGACCGTGTCGCTCGAGCGGGTGCTCCGACTTCTCGGGAGCCTCGACCTCGAGGTCGTCGACCAGCGGACGTCGGTGTTCCGCCGCGCCGACGGACTGGTGTGCCGGCTCTACGACTTCCGGGTGTCCGCGGGACCGCTCGTCACGTCCGCGGTGGCGTCGGGATCCGTCGAACCCGAGGCTGTCCTGGAGACCTTTCGTGCGATGTGGTCGCGTCGCGCGGAGGCGGATCGGTTCAACGTGCTGGTGCTCGCTGCCGGCCTGGACTGGCGGGAGGTCGTGCTCCTGCGCGCGTACGCCCGCTTTCTGCGGCAGAGTGCTCTGCCCTACGACCAGGGCCGGATCGAGGCGGTCCTGCTGTCGCGTCCCGAGTTCGCGTCGGCGCTCGTGGATCTGTTCCATGCGCATTTCGATCCATCCCGTCCCGGTGGCGGCACGTCCCGCGACGACGAGGTCGAACAGCGCGCGCGCCGAGTCGAATCGCTGCTCGCCGACGTGGAGGGCCTCGACGCCGACCGCATCCTGCGCGCCTACTCTGGCCTCGTCGCGGCGACGACCCGCACCAACTTCTATCGGGACGGAGCGCTCGGTCCGGCTCGTCCCCAGTTGTCGCTGAAGTTCCGCTCCGCCGAGATCGACGAGCTTCCGCGGCCGCGGCCGCTCTACGAGGTCTTCGTGTATTCACCGGACATGGAGGGCGTGCACCTGCGGTACGGACCCGTCGCGCGCGGCGGGCTCCGCTGGTCCGACCGCCTCGACGACTATCGCACCGAGATCCTCGGACTCGTCAAGGCGCAGGCAGTGAAGAACGCCGTCATCGTGCCCGCGGGCGCCAAGGGCGGATTCGTCGTGCGCAACCCGTCGTCCACCGGCCAGGACTGCTACCGCCAGTTCATCTCCGGGCTGCTCGACGTCACCGACAACCGTTCGGACACAGCCGAATCGATTCATCCCGACCGGGTCGTCTGCCGGGACGGCGACGACCCCTACCTCGTGGTGGCGGCGGACAAGGGCACTGCCACGTTCTCCGACGCCGCCAACGACGTGGCCCGGACGTACGACTTCTGGCTCGGTGACGCGTTCGCGTCCGGCGGTTCGGTCGGCTACGACCACAAGAAGATGGGCATCACCGCGAAGGGTGCATGGGTGAGCGTCACCCGGCATCTGGCCGAACTCGGTATCGATGTCGACCGTGACAGTTTCACGGTGACGGGGATCGGCGACATGAGCGGCGACGTCTTCGGGAACGCCATGCTGACGAGTACCGGCATCGGGCTGGTCGCCGCGTTCGACCACCGCCACATCTTCGTCGACCCCACTCCCGGCACGGAGCAGGCCTGGAAGGAACGCCGCCGGCTGTTCGAGCTGCCGCGATCGTCGTGGGCCGACTACGACCGGACCCTCATCAGTGCAGGCGGCGGCGTCTGGTCGCGTGAGAGCAAATCGATTCCGGTGAGCAGCCAGATGCGGACGGCGCTCGGTCTCGCTCCGTCGGTGACGACGTTGACGCCGCCGGAGATGATCCGCGCCATCCTCGCCGCCCCGGTGGATCTCCTGTTCAACGGCGGAGTCGGGACGTACGTCAAGGCCTCGTCGGAGTCGCACACGGATGCGGGTGACAAAGCGAACGACACCGTCCGGATCGATGCGGGCCGGCTGCGCGCGCGGGCCGTCGCCGAGGGCGGCAACCTGGGCATGACTGCACTCGCCCGCATCGAGTTCGCCCGGACCGGTGGGCTCGTCAATACGGATGCACTGGACAACTCGGCCGGAGTGGACTGCTCGGACCACGAGGTGAACATCAAGATCCTGCTCGACTCACTGCCCGTCGACCGGCGGCTGGACCCGGCCCGGCGCTCGGACCTGCTCGGGGCGCTCACCGGCGACGTGTCGGAACTCGTGCTCGCCAACAACCGTGCGCAGAACCGGGTGCTCGGCGACGCCCGGTCGAACGCCCACCGGATGGTGGACGTGCACTCGAGGATGGTGAACGACCTGGTCGACAAGCGCGGTCTGGACTGCGAGCTGGAGGCGCTTCCGAACCCCGACGGCTTCGCCGAATTGTCGGAGGCCGGGCAAGGACTGACCTCGCCGGAACTGGCGACCCTCCTCGCCCACGCCAAGCTGGATCTGAAAGCGGAACTCGAGGATACGGACGTCTTCTCCGACGGGTACTTCTCCGAACGGCTCGGCGCGTACTTCCCGGCCGCGCTACGCACCGTCCTCGCCGTCGACTCGCACCCCCTCCGCCAGGAGATCCTCGCCACCGAGATCGTGAACGACATCTTCGCCCGCGGAGGACTCACCTACGCGTACCGGCTGCGTGAGGAGACGGGGGCCGGGCCCGCGGATGTGGTGCGCGCGTTCGCCATCACGTCGGAAGTGTTCGGGCTTGCGCAACTCTGGTCCGACATCGCCGCGGCGAAACTACCACCGGCGACGGAGTACGAACTGGTCGTCGAGGCCCGCCGGCTGCTCGACCGGGCGTCGCGGTGGTTCCTCGCCAACCGTCGTCAGCCGCTGGCGGTGGACGCCGAGATCGACAATTTCCGGGGCGAAGTCCACACGCATTCCGGCGACGTCGGCGGATGGCTCTGCGGCGCGGAGGTGCTGGCGATGGAGGACACGCGTCGCTCCTACGACGAGGCGGGCGTCGAGACGTCCATCGCCCGGCGTATCGCGGACGGTCTCTACCGGTTCAGCCTGCTCGACATCGTGGACGTCGCCCGCGAACTGGAGCACGACGTCGCCGAGGTTGCGCCGCTCTACTTCGCCCTCTCCGATCACCTCGGCGTGGATCGATGGCTGATCAAGGTGTCGGCGCTTCCGCGGGGTGAACGGTGGCACACCCTCGCCCGGGTGGCGCTGCGGGACGACCTGTACCGCTCCGTCCGGCTCCTGACCCGGGACGTACTGTCGTCGGGGGAGCCCGGCGATGCGCCGGACTCCCGGATTCTGCTGTGGGAGAATGCGAACCGGGCGAGGATCGAGCGTGCACGCCGGACGTTGGCGGAGATCGACGCCGCGTCCACCCACGATCTCGCGTCACTGTCGGTAGCGGCGCGTCACGTGCGATCGATGGCGGATCTGCACTGACACAACGCGCTTCGCGCCTGTGAGTACTTATTAACGTCGGGCGGTTAACAAGTACTCACAGGCGAAGCTATAGGGTGTGTGCAGGATCGGTGGTGGGTGCGTCGTCCTCGTCGTCGGGTACGAAGTCGGCCTCGACGGCGGAGGCTGGTTCCTTCCAGATCCAGGGCTGGCCGTCCTGGACGACGCGCCGGTAGGCGTACAGCACGATCGACAGCGACAGGACGACCACGCCGACGATCAGTTCCTTCGTGCTGCCGTATCCCGTAATGGAGGCGCTGAGCGCGCCGACGACGACCATGATCGTGTCGACGACGACCAGGAGGCCGGCGATGTACACCCACTGCTTGCCGAGCTTGATCGGGCGATGGGCGTTCGGTTCGTCGCGGCGCAGGTTGAGGAAGCCGGTCAGCGACAGGATGTGGCAGATGAGGTAGCCGACGATGCCGGCGACGATGACGGCGAGGGCCTCGCCGACGAACAGGATCAGGATGACGTTGACGAGCAGGTCCAGCGACATGGCACGCCCCGGGACCTTGAAACGGTTGAGCTCACCGAGTTGCTTGATGGTGAGGCCCTCCCGGGCGCTGCCGTGGAGTACGCGTCCGCCGTCGGCGGTGGTCATGACCATCAGGAGGACGAGGCCGGCGATGAGGCAGATCGCCATCACGATGTCGCCACCGGGGAAGAGGCTTTCGAACACGGTCAGGTAGAAGGAGACGGGGTTTTCGGCGACCTCCGCCTGGTGGACGAGTCCGCCGACGCCGAACGGGACGAGGATGTAGACGGCGATGACGAAGAAACCGGCCAGTCGCAATGCAATTCGGCTGTCACGGATGGTGTCGCGGAATTCGGGCACGAACGAGGCGACGGCCTCGATGCCGTACACCGACCAGGCGAGGACGAACATCCAGGCGATCGCGGTGCGCCAGCCCGCTTCACCGCTGGCGGCGATGTCCCAGTGCAGATTGCTCATCGACCAGTTGTCGGACAGGAGGGGAGCGGCCGCGAAGACGACGATCGGGACGAGGACGAGCGCGCCGGTCGCGTACATCAGCCACATCGCGGGTCGCATGCCCAGGACGTTCAGGCCCCAGCCCATGACCAGGACACCGAGCGCGATGACGTGGGGGAGTCCGATGGTGGCCAGGCCCGTGGAGAATGTCCACGTCTGCTCGGGGAACCACTCGGCCTGGACCAGCTTGCCGATCTGCAGACCGTAGATGGCGAGTGAACTGGACCAGGAGAACCAGTAGCCGTACGTCGCGAGCGGACCGACGAGGGTCGACCGGGTCCGCCAGCCCTGGTGGGCGTACATCGAGATGCCGCCGACCTTGTCGACGAACATGCTGGCCATCTCGGAGTAGATGAAGTTCTGCAGGCACGCCAGGACCGCGACGGCGCCGAGGAGGACGAGCGTCGTCCACGCGCCGATCAGGCCGATTGCGTACCCCATGCCGACGAAGAGTGCGGCGGGGATCGAGAGGCTGATGGTGAAGCCGTCCCACCACCGCAGGTTCTTCTCATAGGTGTGGTCGTCGGCGAAGGAATCGTGCAGGCTCACGGGATTCTCCAGTTCTGGGCCTTGTCGGCGCAGTGTGTGTATTCAGAATGCGGCCCTCGGCGACTCGAGTCGAGTGGGGGTGGAGGCCGACGGACCGCCGCAAGTATGTGATTCAAGACACTAACACTGCGCAATGCGTCGCACAAGATGAAATTGCCCCCGCAATGCGTATCAAGTAACCGTTTGCATTCATGAAATGCAGCCTTTTGGGCCCGCAACGCCACTGATCTCGTCGTTCTGGATAGAGTCGGTCCATGTCTCAGCACACTCTGGACGAACTGGACCGCGCGATCCTGCGGCAACTCGAAGACGATGGGCGGCGAGCGTTTCGGGAAATCGCCCGAAACCTGGGGTCCTCCGAGGCGACGGTACGGGCGCGCGTGAAGCGTCTGCAGGATCTGAACATCCTGCGCATCGTCGCGTTCGCCGATCCCGAACGGCTGGGCGACTCGCAACTGGCGCTCGTGTTCCTGACCGTCGACCCGGCCCGGCACCAGCAGGTCGTGGACACACTGACCGAGATGCCGGAGATAACGTACGTCTCGACACTGCTGGGGCGCAGCGACATCTGCGTCGAGGTCGGCAGCGCCAACAATGCCGAACTGTGGGCTTTCCTGAATCAGCACGTCAGCATCATCGAGGGCGTGCGCACCACGGAGACCATCTCGATTCTCAAAGTGCACAAGCTGCGGTACGGCACGCCCTCGAAGGAGTAGCCCTACCGTCCGGCGCTGAACACCTTGCGGTGCCAGGCTTTCCGTGAAACCCCGGTGATGTCGCTCATGACGTGCTTGACGGTCAGGTACTCCTCGAACGAGTACGTCGACATGTCCTTGCCGAAGCCGGACGCGCCGACCCGGCCGTGCGGCATCTCGCTGATGATCGGGATGTGATCGTTGATCCACACACAGCCCGCGTCGATGTCCCGTGATGCGCGCTGGGCGCGGAACAGGTTCGTCGTCCAGGCCGACGCTGCGAGGCCGTAGTCGGTGTCGTTGGCGCGGCGGATCGCGTCGTCGTCGCCCGAGTGGCGACTCACGGTGAGCACCGGTCCGAACACCTCGTCGCGGTAGATCTCCGCGTCCTCGGCGACGTCGGCGATCAGGGTCGGGAGGTAGAAGGCTCCGGGCTCACCGACCTGCCGATGGTCGGCGACGTGCGCGGGGAGGGCTTCTTCTACGGCATCGAGCTGGTCAAGGACAAGACCACGAAGGAGTCGTTCACCGACGACGAGGCCGAACGGATCCTGCACGGGTTCCTCTCCACCGCCCTGTTCGGCGCCGGCCTGTACTGCCGGGCCGACGACCGCGGCGACCCGGTCATCCAACTCGCCCCGCCCCTGATCTGCGGACAGACCGAATTCGACGAAATCGAACACATCCTCCGCGGCGTCCTCACTGAAGCCTGGACCCTGTTGTAACGCAACCGGTCCCACGCAGGAAGGCGGCACTCGACTACGGCGTCGAGGTGCCGCCTTCGTGTTTCCGGTGCGTCGAACGCGCGCATCGGGAGTGAGACTGCGCAATGCGCAGCCGGATTGGCAATAGCGACGCAAACCAAAGCGTTTTCAGGGTTGTGTGGCGGTTTGCGCGCTGTTAATGTGGTCTGAAACACGCAAAGCGTTGAGTTGACCCCCACTGGATGCCGAAATGCGCAGCATCGAGTTCTCTCAGCCGCCGGGAGCGGCGCAATCGACGAGGAGCACGTCTTGACGATTCAGGAACTTCCCACTGCCGACTGGCCGGGCAGCAAGGCGGCCGCGGTGTCGTTGACATTCGACGTCGACGCGGAGGCCGGCTGGCTCGGCGAGGGCGACGAGTACGCACGCCGTCTGACGATCCTGTCCGAGGGTCGCTACGGCGTCACGCGTGGGGTGCCGCGCATCCTCGATCTGCTCCGCCGATACGACATCTCGGCGACGTTCTTCGTCCCGGGTCACACTGCGGAGCACCACCCCGCGATGGTGGAGAGCCTGCTCGACGCCGGGCACGAGATCGGTCACCACGGCCACCTGCACCTGCGCAGCGACAAGGTGAGCGAGCAGCAACAGATCGACGAGATCGACAAGGGCCTCGAGGCACTCGAGCGACTCGGCGTCCCGCGGCCTAAGGGATACCGCTCCACGTCCTGGGAACTCACCCCCGAGACGTTCGCTCTGCTCGTCGAACGCGGATTCCTCTACGACTCCAGCTGTATGGGCGACGACCGTCCCTATATCGAGTCCTGGGACGGCCGCGAGATCCTCGAACTGCCCGTGCACTGGTCGCTCGACGATTGGCCGCGCTTCGGCTGGAACATCGACGGTGGCGGCAACGTCGCCGACCCGGAAGAGTTGCGCCGCTGTTGGACAGACGAATTCGAGTCGGCCCGTGCCGAATGCAGACACACGAGCTTCACCATGCATCCCGAGGTCATCGGACGCCCCTACCGGCTCGCCCAGTTCGAGCACGTGGTGGCGCACATGGCCGAGTCCGGAGACGTGTGGTTCGCCCGCCTCGACGAGGTCGCCGAGTTGGTGGCGCCGCGGCTGCAGGTGGCGGCGTGACCCGCCGGTTCCGTTCCACGCAGACCCGACCGTGGGACCGCGGCTACGAGTTCGGCAGTGCCCATGCGGAACAGGTCGGCAGCTCCGTTGCCGCGTACCGGCAGTTGTTCGACTGCGCTGCCGGCTCGGCCGTCGACCTGAATCACTGGGGGACCCTCGCCCTCGAGCGGATCACGGCCGCCGCGCCCGCGCTCGCCGACGAGATTGCCGGTATCGCCGACGGCGCCGGTCTTCCGGTGACCGCGGTCGCGGCGATCAACGCGCGTACCGAGGTGCTGGCCGCGGTCGGCGGCGTCACGCCGAGCGAGTGCTCGACGGTCGTCCGGCTCCGGGACGGGGACGCACCGGTCTCCGTTCAGGCGTGGGACTGGTTCGCCGAACTCGCCGACCTCTGGTTCGTGTGGGAAATCCCGCACGAGAACGGTCATCTGACCACCACCGTCACCGAATACGGCATCGTCGGCAAGATGGGCGTCAACGACCGCGGCCTGGGCGTGCACTTCAACATCCTCCACCACACCGAGGACGGGAACGGGATCGGCGTCCCGGTGCACGTGCTGGCCCGCGCCGTGCTCGACGAGTCGCGCGACCTCAACCACGCACTCGTCCGGCTCGCCCAGGTGAAGGTCTCGGCGTCGACGTCGCTGACCCTCGTCGCGAGCTCGGGTGGTGAATCCGCCGCCGTGGGCGTCGAACTCAACCCTGGCGGGATCGGATACGTCCTGCCGGACCACGACGGCCTACTCGTCCACACCAACCATTTCCTCAGCAGCCCGGCGAACCTGCACGACAAGGAACTCCGCGACGGACCGGACACCGTGATCCGGTTCGACATGCTCCACCGTCGACTGTCCGGCAGGCCGGACGTCGATGCCCCCGCAGTCCTCGAGGCGATGACGTCGCATCTGCTCGGCGGCGGAGCGACGTGCTGCCACGTCGACCCCGCTCTGCCGGCGTCGGCACGCTTCGAAACCCTCGCCACCGTCTCGCTCGACGTCGAGAACGGTACCCTGACCGCCCATTCCGGTGGGCCCTGCACCATTCCCGCCGATTTCGCGGCACCGACCAAGGAGAACACCGTGCTGAAATTGAAGCGCATCGACAACATGGACATCCTCACGCGCGATGTCGACGCACTCGTGGAGTTCTACCACGGCGTCCTCGGGCTGCCCTTCCACCTCCCGTATGAGAAGGACGAGGAGTGGGCGGCGATCGACATGGACAACGTGACGCTCTACATCTTCAAATCCGAAGCGGGCGAACATGCTCCGCGCCGCACCGCGGTCAACCCCGACAACGCACCCGGCTACGACTCGATCGCGTTCGAGGTCGACAGCCTCGACGAGGCCGAGGCCGCGCTGGACGGACGCGTCGAATGGGTCGACGAGCGGATCCAGTGGAAGCACCCCAGCGGCACCTGGTACCAGTACCGTCCGTTCTTCGACCCCGACGGCAACATGCTGTACGTCACCGAGCCGCACATCGTGGGAGCGGGAGCATGAGTCTCGCCGCCATCCCCACCGTTCGGCTGGATGACCGCCTCGCGCTGATCACCGGGGCCGCGCGGGGCATGGGCGCGGCACACGCGCGGACCCTCGCGTCCCGCGGCGCCGACCTGATCATCGCCGATCTCGACGTCGCGGAACTGTCGGTGGTCGCCGAGGGGATCCGCGACAGCACCGGGCGCCGCGTCGAATGCCTCGAACTGGACGTCACCGCACGCGACGCCGGTGAGCGGGTCGTCGCCCTCGCGATCGACAACTTCGGCCGCCTCGACATCCTCGTCCACAACGCCGGCATCATGCACGACTGGAAGACCCTCGACGAGACACCCGTCGAGAACCTCCGGCCCTACCTCGACGTCAATGTCCTCGGGCCGTACGCCATCACCCGCGCCGCCGCGCCGCTCCTCGCCCGCAGCGAGGCCCCGCGCGTCATCTTCATCTCCTCGCAGTGGGGGCAGGTTCCCGACGGGCACTCCTACGGCTACATGGTGTCCAAGACCGCGCAACTCGGCCTGATGAAGGCGCTGTCCTCCGAACTCGTCTCGCAGAAGATCCTCGTCAACGCCGTCGCCCCGGGCGCGACCCACACCCGGATGGTTCCCGACGACGTCTATGCCGAAGAACTCGCCGCCGTCCCCCTCGGCCGTCTCGGCGATGCCCACGAAATCGCCGCGGCCGTCGCCTTCCTCGCCTCCGACGGAGCCGCATTCATCACCGGTCAGACCCTCGCGGTCAACGGTGGAGCCCTCGTCGTCGGCGCCTGAACTTCCCGAAAGGACCATCGTGACCACCTCGATCCCCACCCCCACCAAACGTGAACTGGCCGAAGCGTCGATGCGCCGCTCCTGGTTCCCCGTCGCGCGCCTCTGCGACCTCGACAAGCCCCAGACCGCAACGCTTCTCGGCGTCGGTCTGGTGATCTACCGCGACGGCGAGGGGCGGATCTCGGTGCAGTCGCGACGCTGCCCGCACCGCGGCGGCGACCTGTCGATGGGCGAAGTGCACCAGAGTTCGATCGGCTGCCCGTACCACGGCTGGGAGTTCTCCAGCACCGACGGCAGCTGCAGTCGCATCCCGTCCCTGGCCGATCAGGGCAAGATCCCACCGCGCGCCTCGATCGCCACCTACCCCGCGGTCGAGCGGTTCGGACACGTTTGGACGGTGCTCGAGGACCCGATCCGCGACATGTACGAGATCGAGGAGTGGCAGGACCTCGACCTCGAATGGCTTGCCGCCGACCCCATCGACTCGTCGGTCGGTGTCGGCGTGACGATCGAGAACTTCCGCGACGTCGCACACTTCCCCTTCGTTCACAAGGTGTCGATGGGCCCGACCCCGGAGGTCGTCGAACCGCTGGACGTCAACCGGGACGGACTCGACGTCTGGATGGACCGCCCGCTCGACGCCGGCTCCGGCGACTGGGCCAACGACGGCGACTGCATGATGCGGTACCGCTGCTCCGCACCGGGTCTCGCGTCCATCACCTACCACTACGAGAAGCTGGGACGCCGCGTCGTCGCCGGGTTCCCGTCACCCATCGACTACGAACACGTCAAGATCTTCTGGGGAGTCGCCAACGAGGTCGGCTACCGCGGCGCAGACCTGGAGGAATGCCTGCGCGTCGAGGAGATGGTGTATCTCGAGGACATCCCGATCGTCGAATTCATCGAACCCCGCGAGATCCCCTGGGATTCCGAGTTCCAGGAATTTTCCGTACCCGCCGACCTGTTCACCCTCAACTACCGGCGCTCGTTCACCGAGCTGATGAACCGCGTCAAGGACGGCAGTCGTGTCAACGAGTTCGTCTGATACGCAGACCCTTCCGCTCCGCGTCGTCGCCGCCCGCTGGGAGGCCGATTCGATCACCTCGTACGAGTTCGCCCGCTCCGACGGTGGAGAGCTTCCGGCCTGGGAACCGGGTGCTCACGTCGACGTGCACCTGCCTTCGGGGACGGTCCGGCAGTACTCGCTGTGCGGCGACCCGGCCGATTCGACCCGGTACCGCATTGCCGTCCTCGAACTGCCCGCAGGCCGGGGAGGCTCGGTGGAGGTTCATCGCGAGCTGCGGCCGGGTCGCCTCATCCAGATCGGTCGTCCCCGCTCCAACTTCGCGTTGGCCGAGGCCGACCGCTACGTGTTCGTCGCCGGCGGAATCGGCATCACCCCGATGCTGCCGATGATCCGGGAAGTGCAGCGGCGCCGCGGAACCTGGGAACTGGTGTACGGCGCGCGCACGGCCGATCACTTCGCGTTCCTGAACGAGCTGGATCCGTCCGCGGTGCAGCTGGTGCCCCAGGACACGAGCGGTCACCTCGACCTGGAGACCGTCGTGAGGTCCTCGTCGGGGGCGGCGGTCTACTGCTGCGGGCCCACACCGCTCATGGACGCGTTGGTGGAACGGATGTCGCAGGCGGGTCGCGCCGGCGAACTCCACCTCGAGCGGTTCGCGGCGTCGGCACCCGCGGCCCGGTCGACCGGCGAGTTCGAGGTCGAATTGGCCCGCAGCGAGAAGGTCGTCCCGGTGCGTCCCGACCAGACGGTGCTCGAGGCCGTTCGCGGCGCCGGCATCGATCATCCGTCCTCGTGCGAGATGGGCATCTGCGGGTCGTGCGAGGTGAAGGTTCTCGGCGGCGACGTCGACCATCGCGACGGCCTCCTCACCGAAAGCGAACGCGCGCAGTGCAACAGCATGATGATCTGCGTGTCCCGGGCCCGGGGAGCCCGTCTGGTCCTGGACCTGTGAGTACTTATTAACGTCGGGCGGTTAATAAGTACTCACGGGTGCGAAGCGCACGACGACGCCGGGGCGCAGCAGGGCGGGGGGAGTGCGTTCGGCATCCCAGATCGGTTCGTCGGTGGTGCCGATGAGTTGCCACCCGCCGGGCGAGCTGCGGGGATAGATTCCCGTGAACTCCCCGCCCAGAGCCACGGTCCCGGCGGGGACGGAGGTCCGAGGCGTCGAGCGACGCGGGACGTGCAGCTCGGGTGCGCCGCCGGTGAGGTAACCGAAACCCGGTGCGAAGCCGCAGAACGCCACCGTCCACGGTGTTCCGGTGTGTGCGGCGACGACGCCGTCGACACCGAGACCGGTCAGCTCGGCCACGTCCTCGAGGTCGGGACCGTCGTAGCGCACGTCTATCCGGATCTCGTCGGGGGCATCCTCGGCGACCGTCGCCTCCGATTCCGTGGTCCGCACCCACTTGGCGACGCGGTCACGGCTGGTCGCGCCGTGGTCGAACCGCACCAGGATGGTGCGCGCCGCCGGAATCACCTCGACGACCCCGGGTGGCCGGGACTTGTCGAGCGCACGAAAATGCGCGAGTACGGTGCCGAGATCCTCGAACTCGGCGAGGACCGCGCTTTCTCCGACGTCGAGGATGCGCATCACACGAACGGCTCCACCGTGATGCCCTCGGTGTCGAGCAACGACCGGATGGCGGTGGCCATCTCGACGGCTGCGGGCGTATCGCCGTGGACGCAGACTGATTCGGCGGTGACCGTGAGTACCGTGCCGTCGACCGCTTCGAGGGTGTGATCGGCGACGAGCCTGCGGACCCGTTCGGCCACCACCGCGGGATCGTGCAGGACGGACCCGTCCGTCGTGCGCGGCACCAGCGTTCCCTCGGGTGTGTACGCGCGGTCCGCGAACGCCTCGGTGACCGTCCGCAGTCCGGCCTTCTCGGCCTCCTCGAGGAACACGGAACCGGGCAGACCGAGGACGGGCAGCGTCTCGTCGTACGCGCGGACTGCCGCGACCACCGCGCGGGCCTGCTCGCGGTGGTGGACGATCGCGTTGTACAGCGCGCCGTGCGGTTTCACGTACGCCACCGCGGAGCCGGAAACCTGGGCGAGACCGTCGAGGGCGCCGATCTGATAGACGACGTCGGCCGTCAGGTCGCGTGGGACGATGTCGATGAACCGGCGTCCGAACCCGGCGAGGTCGTGGTAGCCCACCTGCGCGCCGATCCGGACTGTCAGCTCGGACGCCGCCGAACAGGTGGACAGCAGCGTCGCGGGATCGCCCGCATGAAACCCGCACGCCACGTTGGCGCTGGTCACGAGCTTCAGCATCGCCAGGTCGTCGCCGAGGGTCCAGGCGCCGTAGCTCTCGCCGAGGTCGCTGTTCAGATCGATTGCCGGCACATATTCGATACTAGGGTTCCGAGTGCCGTCTTGTAGATTCTCTCGCGGGGGCGGAACCGGTGAGGGTCCTGCTGCGTCAGAACAATTGACCGTGCGTGGTGGACTGCGCCATCGGAGGGGGAAACGTGACCGACCCGGCATACATCAAGGATCCCGAGAACTTTCACTCGGATCAGTGGGATCACGCGAGGATCGCGAGCGCCGTCGCCGGCATGAATGTCGAGCACGTCAGCGGCATCGCACGAGCCTGGACCGAACTGGGGACGACGACCCACGACGCGATCGTCGAGTTCAGCGACGCGATCAAGAAGACGATCGGCGACAGCTGGCACGGTGCAGCCGCGTCGGCGGCCTACGGCGAGACCGAGCGGTACTCGACCTCCGCGCCGCAGGCGCAGGCACAGCTTCACGGAGTCGCGGACGCGCTGACGCCGCTGGCGGAGACGGTCGCGTCGCTCCGGTCGCAGGTTCCCGAAACCATCGGCACCGGACTGTGGGACAAGTTGACGCCCTGGGACACGGACACCGAAGACGAGTACTACCGGCGCGAGGGCGAAGCGCGCGAGAAAATGGCCACGATCTACAACCCCGGACTCGCGACCTCGGACGGCAACGTCCCGTCGTTCACGAAACCGGAGAGCATCGTCGACGTTCCTGCGGGTCCGGCCGGGCCCGGTGTCGACTCCGCGAGCGGCACCCCGGGTTCGAGCGATCGGCTCGGTGGACCGAGCGCCGGGCAGCCGAATTCCGGCGACGCTCCCGTCAGCGACCCGTCCGGCGAGCCTGGTGTGGACGGCGCACCCGCTGCGGACGGCACGCAGCAGAATGCAGCAACCGCGCCGTCGGCTGCCGCCACACCGGCGACGACGGCCCCGGCCTCGGTGACGGGGGATCAGGCGCAGAGCCGGTCGGGCATGCCTCCCAGCGCCGATTCGTCCGCTGGTGCCGGCTCGCGATCCGCAGGTGTGGGTGTGGGTTCCGGTGGCGGCGGACTGGGAGATGGCGGACTCGGCGGTGGCGTCGGCGCCGGGAACCGGCCGGGGGCCGTGGCCCGGCCCGGCACCGCACCCGGGGTCGCGGGGGTCAACGCCGGAGGTCGCGCGGGTGCCGGAATGCGGGGTACCGGCCCGATGGGTGGGGGAATGATGGGCGGCGGAGGAGCCGCCAAGGGTGGCGGCGAGGACAAGGAACACAAGACACCCGACTACCTGATCACCCTCGACAACGGTAACGAGTTGATCGGCACACTGCCCCTCGTCTCGCCGCCGGTGATCGGCGCATGAACATGCGCAATTGGCGGCTGCGTCCAGAACTGTTCGACGCGCTGTGGGCCGGTACCGGGCAGGACCGCATCCCGTACCCGTTCCGAATCGTGAGCGCGCACCCCGGGCTCAATGCGTATGTCGCCGAGCAGAACCGGATACGCGAAGCGTTCGCGGGAGCCGAACACGACGATGTGAGGTCGGCGTTGGGCGTGCTCGCCGAGCCCGAGGTGTATGTCGAGATCTCCGGTTCGACCGCCGACGAGACCCCGATCCGCATCATCGGTGCGCAACACCGGCAATGGGTGGTGATCGCTTCGCAACTCCCCGGCCGGGCACCGCGGATCGGTGGCGACGTCGTGATCGGCGCCGGTGCGGCCGGGCGACTGGGCACCCAACTGATCGGGCTGATCCCGCAGAACGCCGCAGGCCGACGCCGGTTCCAGCGGCGCGACGAACAGGACACCCACTTCTCTCGGGGAATCCTGCAGGAGGTCAATCGGGTGGCCCCCGCCCCGCGACTCGAATCCGCCGTGCAGAAGGGATACGCGGGACGCGGGAAGATCCGGGTCTTCCGTGGTCCTCGCTACGGCAGCGGCAGGGACGTCGGCGTCATGCAATGGATCGACATCGCCGGCGACGGACGCTACGTGATCGGACCGCACGATCCCGCCGCCGCGCACCCCGCAGGCCCCGAACAGCTCGTATCGTCGCTCGACACCCTGATCAGGGTCGGTACGACTCCTCGAGCAGGTTCGGTCGGTGCCCGCGGTTGGTAGATTGCCACGCGCCGGCGATTGCACAGGTGGGGACACAGCAGGACACACAGAGGGGACACCGACATGGCGGGGCCAGAAGCACCGGAAGCCGGATGGAAGGCTTTCACCGAGAACGTCGTCGGGGGAGGCAGGCTCGAACTCGACCCCGCCGGCATAGAGCAGTGCATCAAGCTGTGCCAGGAGCATGCGGATCGCATGAAACTTCTCGGAGGCAGAGCGCGCCGAGAACTTCGCGCCACGGATCTTGGGCTGGGGGAACAGGACATCGAGTCGGCCAGGCAACTTGCACGAAAGTTTGATGAGAAGGCGATCGGCGGAGATGGCATCGAGTTCGGCAACAGTGCGGTGGGCTTGTTTCTGGCTCACGAAACCTACGCATCGGACATGAAGTCGATGTTCGAGGCTGTATTGGCGAGCTACAAAGAGCAGGACGCTGCAACCGCCGCGCGATTGGGATCCGTTGGAGTGCAACTGTGAGGCGTTACTCATATCGCGCGATGATGGGGGCGCTGAGCCTGCTGTCAGTGGTCGGGGTCGGCGCGTGCTCGCAGCCGGTCGATGGGAAGCCCGCTGGAGAACCTGCTATCGAGATTTCTTACCAGCCATGCGACGCCCTCTCGCCGGAAGCGCTTGCCGCGGCGAGGATCGATGCGGCCCCGCCTGACCGGATGCCGGATCGAAATGACCCGCCGAATCATGCGTGCGGATTCTTGTCTCGAGACCCTTATTACGTAGCTGTCGTATCCGCGATCGGCGCATCCATCAGCGGCATCGCGAGCGACGACCGCTTCAACATCCTGAGTGAGACCGAGATCGGCGGGCGGCGTGCTCTGGTGTCGGATTTCCGCGGCGGTAGTGCGTGCACGGTGTCGGTGGCGATCGAGCCGGGGATTCTCGAGTTCATGATCGGGTACAGCGAGTTGGAGGATTTCACAACAGTCGACGCGGCGTGCGATCAGGCGACGAAGGTGGCGACGACGTTGGCGCCCTATTTCCCCGACCACCTGTAGTGGCGGCTCAGTGCGTGTGTGCGTGGGTGGGGGTGATTCGTCCCGCGTTCTTGCGTCGTGAGGAGCCGCTGAGCCGGCACACGAGGTAGATGACGAACGAGATCGTGGTGACGAAGCTCGATACGGGCACTCCGGGTGCGAGGGACAGCAGGATGCCGCCGACGGCGGCGAGTTCGGCGAACACGATCGACAGGATCGTGGCCTTCAGTGGGCTGGCGGTGACGTAGGCGGCGGCCGCGGCGGGGGTGATGAGCAGCGCCATCACCAGCAGCGCCCCGACGATCTGGACGCCGAGGGCGGCTGTGATGCCGACGAGCACGGCGAACACGATCGACAGCGCACGGACGGGGACGCCGCGGGCCTCGGCGACGTCGGGGTCGGTGCTCGCGAAGAGGAGGGGGCGGTAGATGAGGCCGAGGACCCCGATGACCAGCACGGCGCAGAGCAGCAGCAGTTGGAGGCCGCTGTCTCCGGGCGCCACGATCTGGCCGATCAGCAGTGAGAAACTGGTGCCGGTGCGCCCTTGGTACGACCAGATGAACAGCACCGACAGACCGAGTCCGAACGCCATGATCACGCCGATCACGGAGTCGCGGTCGCGGGCCTTCGCGCCGAGCAGCCCGAACAGGACCGCCGCGACCACCGACCCGGCGATGGCGCCGGCCCCGACGCTGACTCCGATGAGCAGGGCCGCCGACGCGCCGGTCAGCGACAGCTCGCTCGTGCCGTGCACGGCGAACGACATCTGCCTGCTCACGATCAGCGGGCCGATGGCTCCTGCCAGCAGGCCGAGGATGGCGCCGGCGATCAATGCCTGCTGGACGAAGTCGTACTGCAGGAGGTCGACGGTGGCCGAGACGTCGAACATGCGCGACATCGCGTCGGTGAATTTGTTGCTCATGCGTGTCCCTCGTCCGTGTGGTGCACACCCTCACCGGGGCGGAGCCCGCCCGCGCTGCCGAGCGCGTCGATGGCGTCGCCGGTGCCGATCACGACGAGGCGGCCGCGTACGTGCAGCACCTCGACGTCGGTGCGGTACAGCTCGGACAGCACTTCCGACGTCATGACCTCTTCGGGTTTGCCGATGCGGAACTGTCCGTCGACGAGGTAGAGCACGCGGTCGACGAGGGGGAGGATCGGGTTGATCTCGTGGGTGACGAACAGCACCGCGGTGTCGTGGGTGCGGCGCCGCCGGTCGATGAGTCCCGACACGAGATTCTGGTTGGCCAGGTCGAGGCTGAGCAGCGGTTCGTCGCACAGCAGGATCTGCGGGTTGCCGACGAGGGCCTGCGCGATACGCAGTCGTTGCTGCTCACCGCCGGACATGGAACCGATCGGTGCGTCCGCGTAGTTCTGGGCGCCGACTTCGGCGATGGCGGCGTCGACGATCGCCCGGCGCCGGCCTCGCCGGAGGATGCCGGTTCCCCACTGGTGGCCGTCGACGCCGAGCCCGACGAGGTCGCGGCCCCGCAGCGGCAGCCCGTCGTCGAGCGACTTCTGCTGAGGGATGTACCCGACGTGCGAATTGCCCTTCCGCGCCGGGGATCCGGCGATGCGCGCGGTACCGGAGCTGAGGGCGAGCTGGCCGAGCAGCACCTTCAGCAGCGACGTCTTGCCCGACCCGTTGGGTCCGAGGACGGCGACGAATTCGCCGGGTTCCACGGTGAGGTCGAGGTCCTGCCAGAGTGTGCGTTCGCCGAAGGACAGTCGCGCCCCCGTCAATTCCAGTGCGGGGACGCGACCGTTGCCGGCGTTCTTCGAAGTGGGTTCTGTCACAAGCCGATCAGTTCTATTGCAGAGCCGCAGCAAGCGACTCGGCGGTGTTGGTCTGCCACTGAATGTAGTCCAGGCCTTCGGGCAGGGTTTCGGTCACCTCGACGACGGGGATGCCCGCCGACTCGGCCGTGGCCCGCACGTCCTGGGTGACCCGGTCCTGCGTCTGCACGTTGTAGACGAGGGCCTGCACCTGCTTGTCGGTGAGCAGCTGTCGTGTCGCGGCGATGGCGGCGGGTGCGGGGTCGTTGCCGTTCTCGATGGCGCTCGTGAAGTCGGGCGGGGTGACGTCCTTCAGGCCCGCGGACTGCAGCAGGTAGTAGGCGATCGGTTCGGTCTGGGCGACGGGTGCGTCCTTGTGCGCTGCCGCGATGCCGTCGGTGATCGCGGAGATCTGCTCGAGCTGACCGTGGAAGGTGGCGGCGTTGGCCTTGTAGGCGTCGGCGTTGTCGGGGTCGAGTTGGCCGAGCTTGTCCGCGATGGACTGCGCGGTGGCGTCGACGGTGTCGACGTCGAACCAGACGTGTTCGTTCACGTCGCCGTGGTCGTGGCCCTCGTGCGAGTCGCCACCGTCCGAGTGCTCGTCCTCGCCCGCGTGCGCGCCGCCCTCGAGGAGGTCGAACGCGTTGACCGTGAGCTGGTCGCTGTTGCCGGTGCCGATGATGTCGTCGACGAAGTGGTCGTACCCGCCGCCGTTGTAGACGATCAGGGAGGCGTCGGTGAGCGTGGCGGCGTCGGTGGGGCTCGCCTCGAACGAGTGCGGGTCGGACGACGGTTCGGTGATGATCGAGGTGACGTCCACCTTGTCGCCGGCGACGGCCTGCGCGACGCTGCCCCACACGTTCGTCGACGCGACGACGGTCAGCGTGCCGTCGCCGGTCGTGTCGGAGCCGCACGCGGTGAGGGTGAGGGCCGCGGCGAACGACAGCCCGACGGCCGCCGTGGCGGCACGAAAACCTGAGGAAGCGCGCACAGAAAACTCCTGACCGAAGACGAACGCTAAACGCTATTGGAAACCGTTACCGTTGCACTTTAGCGGATAGGTCCTGGTAGTGCACTTTCGGTGCAGCCCCGACGCGCCCGAACGCGGGCCAGGTACTAACGTCCCCCTATGCCCAGGTCTCGACAGCCTCGTCGCCAAGCCACGCTGGCGTCGCTCGCGGCCGAGCTCAACATTTCGCGCACGACGGTGTCGAACGCCTACAACCGGCCGGATCAACTCTCCGCGGAACTCCGCGACCGGGTGCTGCAGGCGGCCAAGCGCCGCGGCTATCCCGGCCCGGACCCGGTGGCCCGCTCCCTGCGCACCCGCAAGGCCGGTGCCGTGGGACTGCTGCTCACCGAGGCCCTCAGCTACTCCTTCCGCGACCCCGCCGCGATGAGCTTTCTGTCCGGACTGGCCGAGTCGTGCGAGGCGGCCGGGCAGGGTCTGCTGCTGATTCCGGCGGGCCCGGGTCGGGAGGAGGCGGACGCCGCCGCGGTCGTGCAGCAGGCGGGCGTCGACGGGTTCGTCGTGTACTCGGTGGCGGACGACGACCCGTATCTCGCGGCGGTGTGCGAGCGTCACTTGCCGATGGTCGTGTGCGATCAGCCGCGGGAGATCCCGGGGGCGTCGCTCGTCGGCATCGACGACCGCGGCGCGATGCGGGGCCTCGCGGACTATCTGATCGGGCTCGGCCACCGCGACATCGGCGTGCTGAGCATGAGGCTGGGGCGTGACCGCTCGGATGGGGTCGCCGACGCCGAGCGTTTGCGGTCACCGAACTTCCACGTCCAGCGCGAACGCATCGAGGGAGTGCGCGACGCCATGTCCGACGCCGGCCTGGACCCTCGGACGCTGACCGTCGTCGAGCGGTTCGAGCACACCGGGAAGTCGGGGCACGCCGCTGCCGCGCAGGCACTGGGCGTGAATCCGCGGATCACCGCGCTCGTGTGCACCACCGACGTCCTTGCGCTCGGCGCGCTGGACTGGGCGCGCTGGCAGGGCATCGACGTGCCCGGCCGGCTGTCGATCACCGGATTCGACGGAGTCGACGACGCACTGCGCGAGGGCCTGACCACCGTGCGGCAACCCCAGGAGGAGAAGGGGCGCCGGGCAGGCGCCCTGCTCATGTCCCCGTCGCACTCCGGCGTCGCGACCGTCGAGATGCTCGAAACCGAACTGCTGCGGGGTTCGACGGCCGGGCCCGCCAAGCGTTGACCCGGCCATCCCATACGCGCTAGGCCAGGAGCTGAGCGCAGCGCAGCAGTCCCAGGTGGCTGTACGCCTGGGGGTGGTTACCCAGCGACCGCTCGGCGACGGGGTCGTACTCCTCGCTGAGCAGTCCGGTCGGTCCGGCGGCGTCGACGAGTTGCGCGAACAACGCCTCCGCTTGCGACCGCTGACCGATCAGCAGGTACGCCTCGACCAGCCACGCCGCGCAGAGGTGGAACCCGCCCTCGGTGCCGGGCAGTCCGTCGTCATGGTGGTACCGGTACACGGTCGAACCGCTGCGCAGTTCCGCCTCGGTGGCCGTGACGGTGGCCGCGAACTTCTCGTCCGACGGGTCGATCAGCCCGGACAGCCCGATGTACAGGGTGGCGGCGTCGAGGTCGGTGCCGTCGTAGGCGGCGGTGTACGAGCGGACCTCGTCCTTCCAGCCCTTCTCGCGCACCTCCTCGGCGATCTTGTCGCGCAACGGCGTCCAGCCGGGCTCGATGTCGCGGCCGAAGTGCTCGGCCAGCGCCACCGCACGGTCGACAGTGACCCAGCCCATCACCTTCGAGTACACGTGGTGACGCGGGTTGTCGCGGATCTCCCAGATGCCGTGGTCGGGTTCGAACCAGCGACGTTCGACGGCCTCGACCATGGCGCAGACCAGTTCCCAGTCGCGGTCGTTGAGCGGCACCAGGGCGCCCTGCTTCTCGCGGGCGTGGGACAGGTCGTGGATGAGTTCGACGATGGGCCCGAACACGTCGAGTTGCACCTGCTGGTTGGCCGCGTTGCCGATGCGGACCGGCCGCGAGCCCGCGTAGCCGGGCAGCGAGTCGATGACGGCCTCGGGCGGCAGACCGCCACCGTGCAGCGTGTAGAGGGGGTGCAGGCGTTCGGGGCCAGGCAGCGTCTCGAGGACGTCGTGCACCCAGTCGAGGTAGCCCTCGGCCTCGCTGAGGGACCCGAGACTGACGAGCGCGGACGCGGTGAGCGCCGCGTCACGCAGCCAGCAGTAGCGGTAGTCCCAGTTGCGGACGCCGCCGATCTCCTCGGGCAGCGAGGTGGTGGCCGCCGCCATGATCGCTCCGGAGTCGACGTGCACCAGGCCGCGGAGGGTGAGCGCGGAGCGCTTCATCAGGTCGGGTTTGAGCGTGGGCAGGGTGAGGCTCTTCGTCCAGTCCGACCAGTACGATTCCGCCAGTGCGCGGCGCTCCTGCTCGGGCGTCTCCGACGGTCCGAGTTCTTCGGTGCCGCACCGCAATTCCAGGACGACGTCGCCGCCGGACGGGTCGACGACGGCGTGCGCGGTCTGCTGGTTGCCGTCGGACGTGACGTTCCACTGCACGCCGGGGGAGCGCAGCACGATCGGCTCGTTGGTGCCGTGCACCCGCAGCCCCTCGGATACTGCCTCGAGGATGACCTGGCCCTGCCCGAACTCGGGCCGCGGTGCGAACGTCACGACGGCGGCGGCCTGCCCGCTGATCACCCGGGTCAGGTCGGTGCGGCCCTGGCGGACGTCGTGCGGCAGGTAGTCGGTGACGGACAGGCTGGCCCACCGTGTCTGCACGGTCATGGTGCTGTCGATGTACCGCTGGCTCAGCGGCAGCGCGCTGCGGTGCGGGCCGACGCTGAAGTGGCCGGCTTCCGGTCCGCCGAGCAGGTGCGCGAACACGGACGCCGAGTCGGGTTCGGGATGACACAGCCAGGTGAGAGTCGCGTCGGGGGTGACGAGGGCGACGGTCCGCGGGCTGGCGAGCATGGTGAGGCGCTCGATCGGCGGCGCGTGTGCCCCGGACAGCCAGGTGCGGCGCTCCTCGAGCAGGAACGCGAGGGCCGCGGCCACGTCTTCGGTGGTCGACACCCGGAATTCGGCGAGACTCTCGCCGGGGCCCACCTTCACGCCGAGGTCGGGGCCCTGGAGACGGGCGAAAGCCTTCTCGTCGGTGACGTCGTCGCCGACGAAGACGGCTGCCGTCGCACCGTCCTGGTGGCGGATCAGGTCGAGCGCATGACCCTTGTCGGTCGCGACGACGGCCAGTTCGATGACGGACTTGCCCTCGGTGATCTGCACACCCACGCGCTGTCCGGCGTCGGCGCGCACGGCGGCCAGGGCCAGGGCGCCTTCCTCCGCGTCGGCGTTGCGGACGTGGAGGGCGACGCTCGCCGGCTTCGCTTCCACCGACGTGCCGGCGTGCAGGGCGGCGATCCGGGTGAGTTCCTCGGTGATCTCACCGAGAAGTTTCTTGGCGTCGGCGTCGATCGCATGGATGAACCCGATGTCGAATTCCGAGCCGTGGCTGCCGACCAGTTGAACCTCGGCGGGCAGCCGCGACAGCGCGGCGAGGTCCTTGAGTGCCCGGCCCGAGATCACGGCCGCCGTCGTTCCGGCGAGGCTGGCCAGGGCGCGGAGAGCGCGCACCGATTCGGCGTGGGGGAACGCCTTCTCGGGGTCGGAGACGATGGGGGCCATCGTGCCGTCGTAATCGGAAGCGACGAGCAGACGAGGGGTCCGCGCAACCCGCGAGAGGGCACGACGAAGTTCGATGGGCAGATCATGGGCGCTCACATGTTCAAATCTAGGGGATGTGACGGCTGTGAGCGCGTTGTCGGCCGGGGCTGTGCCCCGATCGCGTCCTATTCGGGTCTGCGGCTTCCGTCACCGAGCAGCAGTTCGACGGTGAGTTCGAGGCGATTCGCGACATCGGTCGCGGACGAGCGGCGGGTGAGCCAGGCCACCAGGTTCGACAGCCACACGTCGGAGATGACGCGGGCGACGGCCAACTGGTCTTCGGTGGGCTCGGTGTCCGTCATCGCGCGGGCGAACAGACGGTCCATCAGCTTGCCCACCTGATCGACCTCGGCGGCGGCGGACGCGTCGGCGAACATGAAGGCGCGCGTCATGGCCTCGGTCAGCAGTGGATCGCGCTGCATGGCCCGGGTGATCTGGCTGAGGATCAGCTGCATCCGCTCGAGCGGGTTCCGGCCCGGCGGGTTCTTTCCCCGCGAGTCGATCCGCTCGAACTCGCGGGCGAGCGCCGACACCAGCAGGTGCACCTTGGACGGGAAGTAGCGGTACAGCGTCCCTACGGCGACGTCGGCGCGTTCGGCGACGGCCCGCATCTGCACGGCTTCGTATCCGCCCTTGGAGGCCAGGGCCAGGGTCGCGTCGAGGATCCGCTTGCGCCGTTCCTTCTGCGCGTTGGAACTGAGATCGTCCTCGCCCAGCGTCGCCGCAGCGACCGTCGTGGACCGTGATCGAGAGCTGGTCGTCATTACCTGTTTTCCTTCGCGCCTTGACTCATGGCCAGGTGTCATATTAGAACACGTTCTAGACGAATGTGTCATTCAGGAGAGGCGGATACCCGTTGTGACAATCGCCACCACCGAGGAACAGAGGGCTGCAGCGGGTTCGATCCAGGCTTGGGCGCGGTCCACGGACCCGCTGGTCACAGTACGGCAAGGACCAGCAGATTCGTGGCGTACGTCGTGGCCGTCCTTCGCCTCGCTCGGAATTTTCTCGGTCGCCGTGCCCGACGAGGTCGGTGGGTCGGGAGCGGAGATCGTCGATCTCGCCGCGATGCTCGAACAGGCCGCGACTGAACTCGTCCCGGGTCCTGTTCTCTCGACCGCTCTCGCCGCGCTCGTCGTCGGCCGCAGCTCCGGCGCCGCCGCGAAACGGTGGTCCGAGGACCTCGCCGACGGCGCGATGCCGTGCTCGGTGGCTCTCGGCAGCAACTCCCCGGTGAACGCGACCCTCGCGGCCGACGGCGGGCTGACGCTCACCGGCGATGCGGGCTTCGCGATCGGCGGTGACACGGGGGTGTCCGTGCTGCTGCCTGCCGACGCGGGCGACGGCGTCGTGTGGTGTCTGGTCGACGGCGAATCCGACGGCCTGGACATCACGGTCGCCGACACGATCGACAAGAGCCGCCCGCTCGCGCGGGTGCGGTGCGATCGTGTGGCGATCGCGGCCGACCGGGTGCTCGCGGGGGTGCCGGACGGGCTCGTGCCCGACCTCGCCGCGACACTCGCCGCGGCGGAGGCGTCCGGGATCGCGGCCTGGTGTCTGCGAACGGCGGTGGAGTACGCCAAGATTCGCGAGCAGTTCGGCAAACCGATCGGATCGTTCCAGGCGATCAAGCATCTGTGCGCGGAGATGCTGTGCCGCGTCGAACAGTCCGGCGCGGCGGCGTGGGATGCGGCCGTGGCGGCGGAGGACGCGTGGGGCGCGGGCGGCGGCGAGCTTCCGGTCGCGGCCGCGGTCGCGGCGTCGCTCACGCTCGACGCCGCCGTCGAGACCGCCAAGGACTGCATCCAGGTGCTCGGTGGGATCGGCTTCACCTGGGAGCACGACGCGCACTTCTACTTGCGCCGGGCGACGTCGCTGCGACAGCTGCTCGGCGGCTCCGCCCGCTGGCGGGCGCGGGTCACGGAACTGACGCGGGCCGGTGCTCGCAGGCACCTGTCGATCGACCTGTCCGGGCTCGACGACGAGCGGGCGCAGATCCGCGCCGAGATCGCCGAGCTGGTGGCGCGCCCGGAGTCGGAGCGGCGCGCGGCCCTCGCGGAATCGGGCTACCTGGCCCCGCACTGGCCCGCGCCCTATGGGCGGGGTGCGCGCGCCGCGGAGCAGATCCTGATCGAGGAGGAACTGGCGGCCGCCGGGGTCGGCAGGCCCGACCTCGTGATCGGCTGGTGGGCCGTGCCGACCCTCCTCGAGCACGGCAGTGCCGAGCAGATCGAGCGTTTCGCGACCCCGACGCTGCGCGGCGAGATCATCTGGTGCCAGCTGTTCAGCGAACCCGGCGCCGGCTCCGACCTCGCGGCGCTGCGGACGTCCGCGGAGAAGGTGGACGGCGGGTGGCGGCTGAACGGTCAGAAGGTGTGGACGTCGAGGGCGCAGGAAGCGGACTGGGCGATCTGCCTGGCCCGCACCGACCGGGACGCGCCCAAGCACAAGGGCATCAGCTACTTCCTCGTCGACATGACGAGCCTCGGCATCACCATCTCGCCGCTGCGCGAGATCACCGGCGACGCCCTGTTCAACGAGGTGTATCTCGAGGACGTGTTCGTGCCGGACGAGCTGGTGGTCGGGAATCTCGGCGACGGCTGGAAACTGGCCCGCACCACGCTGGCGAACGAGCGGGTGGCGATGGGCGGAGGCTCCTCGCTCGGTGAGGCGACGGAGGAACTGCTCGCGCTCGCGGGGGGCGGCGACCCGGTGATCGACGACAAGCTCGGGCATCTCATCGGTAATGCGCTCGTCGGCTCGCAGCTCGAACTGCGCACCACCCTCCGGCAGCTGGACGGTCAGGACCCGGGACCCGAATCGAGTGTCCGCAAGTTGGTCGGTGTCCGCCAGCGGCAGGCGGTCGCGGAATTCGCGATGGAACTCGGTGGCGTGGACGGCTGGGTGGAGGGTCCGCTGGCGCGGGAATTCCTCAACACGCGCTGCCTGTCCATCGCGGGCGGAACGACGCAGATCCTGCTGACGGTCGCGGCCGAGCGGATTCTCGGGCTACCGCGGGGCTGAGCCGCGTCGCGATGGTCTTTCGCGGGGTCCGGGATGGTGATACAACTAGAACACGTTCTAAATTGAAAGTGGGATTGTCAGCGTGGACTTCACTCGAGACGAAACCCAGGAGGCCGTGGCTCAGGTCGCGGCCGGACTGCTGGCCCGCGACCTCGACGGCGACGCCCTCTGGGCCGCGTTCGCCGACGCCGACCTGCTGACCCTCGCACTGCCGGAGCGTCTCGGCGGTGAAGGGCTCTCGGTCACCGACGTCGGTGCGCTGCTCACCGAGGTCGGGCGGAAGGCGGCGCAGGTCCCGGCCCTCGCAACGCTCGGATTCGGTGTGCTGCCCATCGTCGCACTGGGCGACGACGCACAACAGGACGCACTGCTCACCGGTCTCGCCGACGGCCGCACGTTCACCGCGGCGCTCGCCGAACCCGGGGCGCAGTTCCCGGCACGGCCCTCGGTGACCGCGGTCGCGGACGGGGACGGCTACTCCGTGACCGGGCGCGTGCTCGCGGTCCCGTTCGCCGAGCGGGCGCACCGGATCCTCGTGCCCACGGACACCGGGGTGGTGCTGGTGGACCCGGGCGCGGACGGCGTCACGCTCACGCCGACACCCTCGGCGTCGGGGAGCCCCGAATTCGCGATCACGTTCGACGGCGCGCGGGGCGAACTGCTCGCGGCCGGCGACGACGCGGTGCAGACGCTGTACCGCATCGCCCTGGCGTCGATCGGGGCGGTCGCGGACGGACTGCTTTCGGGCGCAACGGTTCTGGCAGGAGAGCACCTCGCGACCCGCCACCAGTTCGGCAAGCCGCTCGCCACGTTCCAGGCCGTGTCGCAGCAGATCGCCGACGTCTACGTCACGTCCCGCACCCTCCACGTGTCGGCGCTCGCGGCGTCGTGGCGGGTGTCCGAAGGCCTGGACGCCCAGGACGATCTGGACGTGATGGCGTACTGGATCGCCGCCGAAGTGCCTGCCGCCATGCAGGTTCTGCACCACCTCCACGGCGGGATCGGCGTCGACGTCACCTACCCGCTGCACCGCTACTACTCGACCGCCAAAGACCTGGCCCGCCTCGTGGGCGGCGCCTCGTACCGACTCGACCTCGTGGGGGCCCGGTGTTCATCGATCTGACCGACGAGCAGCGTGAGCTGCAAGCGGAACTGAGGCGCTACTTCTCCGGGCTGATCTCGCCGGCCGAGGCCGAGGTGATGCGCACGGAGCGCCATGGCAGCACCTACCGCGAGGTCATCCGCCGGATGGGCAAGGACGGCTGGCTCGGGGTGGGCTGGCCGGTGGAGTTCGGAGGCCGCGGTTTCGGCGAGATCGAGCAGCAGATCTTCGTCAACGAGGCGACCCGCGCCGATGTGCCGCTGCCCGCGGTCACGTTGCAGACGGTGGGTCCGACGCTGCAGAAGTACGGGACCGAGGAGCAGAAGCGCAAATTCCTTCCCGCGATCCTGGCCGGCGAGGTGCACTTCGCGATCGGCTACACCGAACCGGAAGCGGGCACCGACCTCGCGGCGCTGCGGACCACGGCCGTGCGCGTGGGTGACGAGTACGTCGTCAACGGGCAGAAGATCTTCACCACCGGCGGTCACGACGCCGACTACCTGTGGCTCGCCGTCCGCACGGGCTCGGCGGATTCGCGTCACCGCGGCATCTCCATCCTCATCATGGACACCAAGGACCCTGGCTACAGCTGGACGCCGATCATCACGTGCGACGGTGCGCATCACGTCAACGCCACCTACTACTCCGACGTCCGGGTTCCCGCGGACATGCTGGTCGGTGAAGAGAATCAGGGCTGGCGACTGATCACCACCCAGCTCAACCACGAACGCGTCATGCTCGGACCGGCAGGCCGGGTGGGAGGTCTCTACGACCGCATCCGCAACTGGGCCGTCGCGCACGAACTGCTCGACGAGCCGGACGTGCGGCGCGCGCTCGGCGAGATCCACGCGACGTTCCGCCTCAACGAACTACTCAACTGGCAGGTGGCGTCGAGTGAGGCGGACGCCGTCGACATCGCCGACGCGTCCGCGACGAAAGTGTTCGCCACCGAACGTATTCAGCGCATCGGCCGGCTCGTCGAGGAGATCGTCGGACGCTACGGCGATCCGTCCGAGCCGGAAACCGCCGACCTCATGAAGTGGCTCGACATGCAGGTGAAGCGCAACCTCGTCATCACGTTCGGTGGCGGTGTCAACGAGGTGATGCGCGAGCTGATCGCGACAGCCGGTCTGAAACTTCCCCGAGTCCCGCGATAGGAGCGCCGCGCGAAATGAGTTCCGAACAGATTCTCGCTGCCGCGGAAGAGGTCCGGTCGGCGGGCCCGAGCGTTCCCCGCCCCGGGCGGGACCCGATCAACCTGCCGATGATCCGCAACTGGGTGGAGGCGATCGGCGACCGGAATCCGATCTACGTCGACGAGGCGGCGGCGCGGGCAGCGGGACACGACGCCATCGTGGCCCCGCCCGCGATGGCGCAGGTGTGGACGATGCAGGGACTGAACGCGGTTCGGCAACCCGACGACCCGCTCGGGCGGATGACGACGATCCTCGACGAGGCCGGGTTCACGTCCGTCGTCGCCACCAACTGCGATCAGATCTACCACCGCTACCTGAAGGTCGGCGAGGAGGTCACCATCACCACGACCCTCGAGGACCTCGTGGGTCCGAAGAAGACGGGCCTCGGTGAGGGGTGGTTCTTCACCACCCGCAGCCTGTGGCGGGTCGCGAACGGCGACGGCACCGGCGAGGTCGTGGCCGAGATGCTGTTCCGCATCCTGAAGTTCGCCCCGAAACCCGCTGAACCGGTGGCGCCTTCGGCGAACGGTCAGGGCGCGTCCTTAGACGACCTCGACCCCGCCAAGTTGATGCGGCCCAGCGCCTCGCAGGACACCCAGTTCTTCTGGGACGGGGTTGCCGCGCACGAGTTGCGGATCCAGCAGCGGGAGGACGGATCGCTGCAGCACCCGCCGGTGCCCGCGCTGTGGAAGGACAAGGCGGAGACGACGGACTACGTCGTCGCGTCGGGTCGCGGCACGGTGTTCAGCTACGTGGTCCACCACGCGCCGAAGGTCCCGGGACGCTCGCTGCCGTTCGTGGTGGCGCTGGTCGAACTGGAGGAAGGCGTCCGGATGCTCGGTGAGCTGCGCGGTGTCGACCCTGCCGAGGTGAGGGTCGGGATGCCGGTGGAGGCGATCTACCTCGACTTCCCGGGTGACCAAGAGACGGGCGGCACGCCGTGGACCCTGTACGCGTGGCAGCGCGGAGCGAAGGAGCAGTCATGACGTCCACACTCGATGTCGCGGTGGGAACGACGCTTCCGGAATTGACCGTGACCGGCGACCCGACGTTCGTCGTCTCGGCCGCGCTCGCGACGCGCGACTTCCAGGACGTCCACCACGACCGCGACCTGGCGCAGCAACGCGGGTCGAAGGACATCTTCGTCAACATCCTCACCGACACGGGACTGGTGCAGCGGTTCGTCACCGACTGGGCGGGACCGAACGCGGTGATCAAGTCGATCGCGTTGCGCCTCGGGGTTCCGTGGTACGCCTACGACACCCTCACGCTGAGCGGCACGGTGGCGTCGGTGGACGACGGCGTCGTCACTCTGGACGTCGTCGGGAAGAACGGTCTCGGCGACCACATCACGTCGAAGGTGACCCTCGTCCTGGACGGACGCACGAACGGAGCGGGTGCATGAGCGGGTTGTCGGGCAAGGCTGTCATCGCCGGGATCGGCGCCACCGACTTCTCGAAGAACTCGGGCCGGAGCGAATTGCGGCTGGCGGCAGAGGCGGTCACTGCGGCGCTCGACGACGCCGGGCTGACCCCCGCGGACGTCGGCGGCCTGACGTCCTTCACGATGGACACCAACACCGAAGCGGCCGTGGCCCGTTCGGTCGGCATTCCGGACCTGAAGTTCTTCAGCCGCATCCACTACGGCGGGGGCGCGGCGTGCGCGACCGTGCAGCAGGCGGCGATGGCCGTGGCCACCGGTGTGGCCGACGTGGTGGTGGCGTACCGGGCGTTCAACGAGCGGTCGGGAATGCGGTTCGGGCAGGTGAACTCCGGTCTGGTGCAGCAGGTGAACTCGTCGGGTACCGACAACGCGTTCTCCTACCCGCACGGCCTGTCGACGCCGGCGGCGTTCGTCGCGATGGTCGCCCAGCGCTACATGCACGAATACGGCGCTACGAGCGAGGATTTCGGACGGGTCGCGGTCACCGACCGCAAGCACGCCGCCACCAATCCGAACGCCTTCTTCTACGGCAAGCCGATCACCCTCGAGGACCACCAGAACTCCCGATTCATCGCCGAGCCCCTGCACCTGCTCGACTGCTGCCAGGAGTCCGACGGCGGCATCGCGATCGTGGTCACGTCACCGGAGCGGGCGAAGGATCTGAAGCAGAAACCGGCCGTGATCGCCGCGGCGGCTCAGGGGAGCGGCAGCGACCAGTACATCATGACCAGCTACTACCGTCCGGAGCTCGCGGGACTGCCCGAGATGGAGCTGGTCGGCAGGCAGCTGTGGGATCAGGCCGGGCTCGGACCGCAGGACATGGATCTGGCCGTCCTCTACGACCACTTCACACCATACGTATTGATGCAGCTCGAAGAACTCGGCTTCTGCGGCCGCGGCGAGGCCAAGGACTTCATCGCCGACGGTGCCATCGACCTCGACGGCAGTCTGCCGCTCAACACCCACGGAGGCCAGCTCGGCGAGGCCTACATCCACGGGATGAACGGCATCGCCGAGGGTGTGCGTCAGATCCGCGGCACGTCCGTGAACCAGGTCTCCGGCGTGCAGAACGTCCTCGTCACCGCCGGGACCGGTGTGCCTACGTCAGGGTTGGTGCTGACGGCCTGAGTCCGGCCCGAGTCTGTCGTCGCGCAATGTGTTTCGCGACATACCCGGCATCCCTGCCCACCCCGCCGGTGAGCATCGAGGCGAACGCCTGCAGGAACGGCAGCCCCACGAAATACAGTCCCGGATGGTCCGGCGAGACTCCGCGGGACTGCTCGGGCCACCCGTCCGATCCGGTGACGGGGATCTGGATCCACGACGTGTCCTTGCGGAACCCGGTGCACCAGATGACGTTGCGGACGTCGAGTGCGGTGCCGTCGTCGAGGACCGGTCTGCCGTCGTGGACGCCGGTGACCTTCGCGGGGAAGTGCTCCACACCGGCGGCGGCGAGGTCGGCCCGTTTGACCCGCAGCAGCGGTCCGCCACCCGAACGGACGTGGACGCGCATCTTCCGGCCGATGGGTGTGCGTTCCGTCAGAACGTGATTGGCCATGAACCACATGATGGGGATCGCGACGTGGGCGGCACGCCCCTCGAGGTCGAACGGCACCTCACCGCGGACCGGTCCGGAGATCGTGGTGCGATGCGAATGGGAGACTTCCAGCGCGATGTCCGCGCCGGAGTGGCTGCACCCGACCACCAGCACCGGCCCGTCCTGCAGTTGGGACGGATTGCGGTAGTCGCTCGAATGCAGTTGCCGGATCCGGGGGTCGAGACGCTCGGCGAGATCCGGGAGGACCGGGGACTGCCACGTTCCGGAGGCGACGACGACGTTGTCTGCCTCGAATCGGTCCGTCCCGGCCGTGACGACGTATCGGTCGCCGACACGGGACAGGCCGTCGACGGTGGTGCCGGTCCGGATCGGTAACGCGAATCGCTCCGCGTAGGCCTCGAAGTAGTTCGCGACCTCGTCCTTCCCGGGCCAGGACCAACCCCGGGCGGGAATTCCCCAGCCGGGCAGACCGTCGTATCGGGCGGGACTGTAGAGCCGGAGCGAGTCGAACCGTTCCCGCCACACGTCTCCGACGCGGTCGTGAGCGTCGAGGATCACGAATCGCTGCCCGCATCTTGTGAGGTGGTATCCGGTGGCGAGGCCGGCCTGTCCGGCGCCGATCACGATCGTGTCGAAGCGTTCTGTGGACATCGTCTGTCTTCTTCCCTCGGGTGATCGGTGGTCATGCTCAACGCTATGACCGGGGCCGATCTCGGCGCGTCGGGAGAATGGCGCAGATACGTACGACCGTATGGGTACTTTCATGCAGACGGCCCGACGAGGCGATGCTCGTAGGCATAGGCCGTGGCCGCGGACCGAGACGAGATCCCCAGCTTGACGAAGATGTTGCTCAGGTGCCGCGCAACCGTCTTCTCGCTGAGGAACAGTTCCGTCGCCACCGCCCGGTTGCTCTTGCCCGCCGCCACGAGGCGGAGCACACACACTTCACGCGGGGTCAGGGGAGTGCTGACCGCCGGGTCGGGGCGGAACTCTGCCCGCAGTCGCTCGAGATCCGGGACCGCGCCCAGTTGCCGGTAGGTGGCGGACGCGAGGTCGTGCTCCATCTGCGCGGTGTCGTCGTCACCCAGGTCGCGGCACACCAGCGCGACCGACTCCCGGACCCGCGCGCACTCGTAGGGCGCGCCGATGTCCTGCCAGCGCCGCCACGCGTCGCGCAGAACGGTCAGTGCGTCGCTGCCCCGTCCCTCGGCGTGCAGCACCGATCCCGACGCCTGAGCGGACAGTGCGCACAGGTAGGGGATCGCGAACCGTGTTGCGATCGAGTCGAGTTCGTCGGTGGCGGTGCGAGCCGCCGAGACGTCGCCGGCGGCGAGCTGGATGTCCACGCAGGCGGGCAGCAGCCGTGCGCGTTCCACGGCGCCGGTGGACTCGTCCACCGCACAGCGGATCGAGGCGACCGCGCTGCCGACCCGCCCCTGCGCCATCCGCAGCAGCGCGAGTCCCGGTTGCGGTCGCCTGCCCCAACGGTTCGCCTCCAGGAACAACTTCTCGGCCTGGGCGACCTCGCCGCGCAGGCGGTGGAGGTCGGCCATCACGTAGGCGGCGGACCCGGCGGCGGCGTGCGAGGCGAGCCGCTCGTGTGCCCGCCGCGCCGAGTCCATCGCCGTGGGCCACTCGCCCTGCAGTTGCAGGATCTCGGCGCGGTGGACGAGACACTGACCGCGGTAGGGGACGAGGTCGGGTTGCGAAGAGCACCACTCCTCCAGCGCCACAGTCCATTCCCTGGACCGGCGGAGATCGCACATGTTCTGGCACTGCTCGATCACGGCGCAGTACACGATCCCCGCCACCACCGGGGACACCTCGTCGGACGTCACCCCGACCATCGCCTCGTCGAACGCGGACACCGCGTCGGCAACGTCCCCCAGCAGGACGAGCGAATGGCCGGTGCCCAGCACCCCGAGCGTCGTCAGATCCGGGTCGGCGAACCGGGTGCCCGCCTCCGTGATCGCACGGAAGATGTCGTATGCGGCCTTGCCGTCACCGGCGTCGATCCGTTGCAGTCCCTGCGGCACCAGCAGGTAGCCGCGCTCGGCGCAATCGACGCCCGCGGTGTCCAGCAGTCGCTGCGCCTTGCCCAGCCAGCCGCCGCCGCGCGCCTGCTCGCCCCGCATGATCAGGACGAACGAGAGCCAGAACGCGGACCGCGCGGAGCGCACCGGTCGACCCACGCGGGCCCACTCGTGCACCGCCCGTTCCCACCATTCGGTGCTGGCGTCGTCCTCACCGAGCAGGTAGGCGGCAGTGGCGACCAGTTCGAGGTCGTCACCGGACAGCGGGGTCTGCCGGTCGGCGCCCGACAGTCGTGCGTAGGTGTCGCGCCAGTCTCGTCGTTCGAAGGCCGCACGGCCCGTCCGGAGTTCCGACGTCGCGTCGGACATCACTGTCTCCTGCCGAAGATCTGCGCGCTGACCTGCTCGGATTTTCAGACTACCGCCGCACCGGGCCTGCCGGGAACGTCGAATATTCCTCGCAACCTGTCGGTGCCTCGAGTCACACTGGGGGCCACACGCCAACGGATGGGAACTTCTGATGGTCGATGCGATAACAGCAGAGGGTCTGGTCAAGAAGTACGGCAAGGTCACAGCGCTGGACGGGGTCGACCTCGCGGTCCCGTCGGGAACGGTGATGGCGCTGCTCGGCCCGAACGGCGCCGGCAAGACGACGGCGGTGCGGGTCTTCACCACGCTTCTCGTCCCGGACGCAGGCCGGGCGGAGGTGGCCGGTCTCGACGTCGTCCACGATGCGCGGGTGCTCCGATCCCGGATCGGCGCGTCGGGGCAGTATGCGGCGGTCGACGAGTACCTCACCGGTTTCGAGAACCTCGAGATGGTCGGGCGGCTCTACCACCTCGGGGGCAAACGCAGTAAGGCACGCGCCCGTGAACTGCTCGAACAGTTCGACCTGGTCGAGGCGGGAGATCGTCCCGTCAAGGGCTACTCGGGTGGCATGCGCCGGCGTCTCGACCTCGCGGGAGCGCTCGTGGCCGAGCCGGAAGTGTTGTTCCTGGACGAACCGACCACCGGGCTCGACCCCCGCGCCCGGCTGGCTCTGTGGGACGTCATCGACAATCTCGTCGCCAGGGGCACCACGCTTCTCCTGACCACCCAGTACATGGAAGAGGCCGAGCGCCTCGCCGACCAGATCGCGGTGATCGACCACGGTTCGGTCATCGCCCGCGGAACCGCCGACGAATTGAAGGACCGCGTGGGCGGTGAGCGCATCGAGCTGAGCGTCCGGGAGGGCATCGAACTCTCCGTCGTGCGCGACGAACTGGCCCCACTCGCCGCAGGCGACATTCTGGTGGAAGAAAACGTCCGCCGGGTGACGGTGCCGGTGACCGGCGGTGCGGACGCCCTCGTCGAGGCGCTGGGCCGCCTCTCCAACAGAGGAGTGAAGGTGTTCGACGTCGGCCTGCGCAGACCGACCCTGGACGACGTCTTCCTCACCCTGACCGGACACGAAGCCGAAGAGGAGCACGTCTCATGAGCGCCCCACAGACGGCGTCCGTGCACACCGCACTCGCGGACGGGCTCACGATCGCCAAGCGCAACATGATCAAGATCAAGCGCGTCCCCGACCTCATCGTGTTCACCACGTTGTCGCCGATCATGTTCGTGCTGCTGTTCGCGTACGTGTTCGGTAGTGCCATCCAGGTTCCCGGGATGTCCTACCGGGAGTTCCTGATCGCCGGGATCTTCACGCAGACAGTCATCTTCGGGGCCACGTGGACGGGTCTCGGGATGGTCGAGGACCTGCAGAAGGGGATCATCGACCGATTCCGGTCGCTGCCGATGGCCCCCTCCGCCGTGCTCCTCGGCCGCACCTCCACCGACGTCCTGATCAACATCGTCAGCCTCGTCGTGATGTCGCTGACCGGCCTGATCATCGGGTGGCGCATCCACTCGAGCCTCGGCGAAGCGCTGCTCGGCTACCTGCTCCTGCTGCTCTTCGCCTACGCGCTGTCGTGGGTGATGGCGGTGGTCGGTTTGTGGATCCGAACACCGGAAGTGTTCAACAACGCCAGCTTCATCGTCATCTTCCCGCTCTCGTTCATCGCGAACACGTTCGTCGAGACCACCAACCTGCCCGGTCCGCTGAAGGTGATCGCGGAATGGAATCCGGTGTCCGCGGTGACGCAGGCCGTGCGGGAACTGTTCGGAAACACCAACCCGGCCATGACCGTTCCCGACGCGTGGCCGTTGCAGCACCCGATCATCGCCTCCCTGGCATGGTCGGCGGTGCTGCTGGTGATCTTCGTGCCGTTCGCGATCCGGCGGTACAAGAAGGCGGTCAGCCGCTGAAGGTTGGCGTCAATTCGCCGCGGCGGGGATCACCCCCAACTGCTGGAGCATGGCGAGGACGTCCTTGTCCGACCACTTCTCCGCGATCCGCCCGTTCTCGATGCGGTGGATGACGGTGGCGGTCATCTCCATGTGGTTCCCCGTCGCGGGAATTCCGGGAAGATCACCCGTCTGCGTTCCGGTGCACAGCAGCCGGGTGACCACCTTGTCGCCCTCGGCCACCTGATCGTCGATCCGGTGTGTCCCCGGTGTGGCATCCCAGAACAACCGGAACTCCTGCTTCAGTCCCTCACGCCCTGGTGCGTCGAGACCGGGAAACGGCGCCGGTGAATGGTCGAGGTAGTTCTCGTCGACGAGTTCATCCAGTGCGTCGATGTTGCCTGCGTCGATCTCGGTGTAGAAACGCCGGATCAATTCCTTGTTCGTTTCCAGTGACATGACTCCATTGTCTGCCGGTCGCGGCGCGGCGTACACCCTTGCCGGCCGGACCAACGGGACGCCCGTTGCGTCAGATCGAACGAGCGTTCCGTTCGTCCAAGGGGTTAGCGGAGTTCGCGCGGCGAATCGACGTCGCGGCCCGACCCCAGGTCGGAGCAGTCGACGGCCTCGGCGCCGTGTGTCCCGAGATATTTCCGTGCGCCGGAGTCTCCGGTGAGACTGCGCCGCAGCGGAAGCCAGTGGGCGCGGCCGATCAGCACGGGGTGGCCCGGGCGTCCGGAATAGTGGGCCTGACGGAGCGCCGAGCGGGCGTCGCCGGGCGGCGCCGACGCCACCCGACGGACGGCGTCGACACCGAGGTCGGGGAGATCGACGAGGGTGATGACGACGGCATCGACGTCGTCGAACGTCGCCGCGACCTCCAGCCCCCGGCGCAGGGAGGCCGACAGCCCCGACTGCCAGTCCTCCGCGATCCCGACGGTGACGGGGACGCCGCCCGGCAGTAGGTCCTCGGCTTCGTCTGCGCGGGCCCCGAGCACCACGACGGTGGGCGCGCATCCGGCGTCCGACAGCACTCGCACGCCGCGCGCGAGCCACGGTTCTCCGTCCGCGCCGACGACGAGTGCCTTGGGCATGCCCATGCGCGAACCGGCCCCGGCGGCGAGCAGCACGCCCCCGATCGTCATCGTGGTCTCACCGGTCTGCGCAGCATGCGTTCAACTTACTTTTCCCTGGCGAAGTTCGCGTTGACACGCTGGTAGAGGTAGTCCTCGGCGGTGATGTCGGGGTACTTGCCCGCCGGTCCGGAGATGACGACGTCGCGGTTGGCCTGGGCGAAGAACGCGAGGCTGTAGCGGGCGCCGTGGTCGCCGTCCGGTCCGGGATTCTTGACGCGGTGGAAGTTGGACGGCAACCGGTCGTCGCTCCACCGCATCAGCATGTCGCCGATGTTGCAGGTGATCGCGTCCCCGGACGGCTCGATGGGCGTCCACTCCTGGCTGTCCATCTCCTTGCCCGGCAGCACCTGCAGACCGCCCTGGCCTTCTTGCTGGAACAGGAGGGTGAGGCAGTCGAAGTCGGTGTGGGCGCCGGCGCGCCACAGGCCGAGGTCGCTCCGAAGGTGCTCCGGGATGGCGAAGTAGTGCAGCATCCGCAGGGTGCTCTGGTAGCTGTCCACCGACGGGTCGTGGGCCTCGGCGAAGAAGCCGCGCTCGAACCCGAGCTTGTCGGCAAAGCACGACAGCAGTCGCATCGCCACGTCCCAGCACTGCGCCTCGAATCCGAGCATCGTGTCGCGGAAACCGGCCAGCTCCTCCTCGGTGGGCCACAGGTCGCCCATGTGCGGCCGGGTGATCTGGTACGACTCCTTCTCGTCCGGGACGCCGATGGACGGGCGCACCTGGGTTTTGCTCTCCCACCCGGAGTTGAAGCCCTTCTTCAGCGGGTACTGCGCCTTCACGGCCGAATCGAGGGCGAAGAACTGCTCGGACATCGCGAACGCCCTGCGCACGTCGGCGAGGTCGATGCCGTGGTTGTAGACCTGGAAGAAGCCGACGTCGACCGCCGCGTTCCACAGCTGTTCGGTGATGTCGGAGCGTCGAGCATCGAAGTCCGAGAGGTCGATTCGGCGGATCTCGCGATCGGTAGTCTCCGTCCCGAGCCCACCCATGCGGGATTCCTTGGCGAGTTCGTTCAGCGCGTGGCTGCCGGTCATCGTGTCTCTCCATCCTCGATTACATGCAATCTTCCGTGTTTGACCCACTATTGCTCGTAAACGTGACGAGTGACGACTTCGATGTGACGTGCGCGTTAAATGCATGAGCGGCACACAAGTAGAGTCGACGGGCGGGACAGTTCGGAAGCAATTACATGCAATCGATACTTCACGTCCCCGCCGGGGCGTGCACCGTAGACTGGCCGGTGGCCTCGATACGCCAACAGTCGGAACGGACGGACACATGGTGGATCCGAACAGAGTCGGCGAACCTGCCCGGCAGGAGTTCGCGCAGCAGTGGGGCGGCTCCGGCAGCGTCGTCGACATCGACGGTCCCGTCCACTGGGTCGAATACGGTGCCGACACCGGATCCCTTCCGGTGGTCATGGTTCACGGCCTCGGCGGCTCGCATCTCAACTGGGTCCGGATCGCACCGGTCCTCGCGGAGCGCACCCGGGTGCTCACCGTGGATCTCCCCGGATTCGGGCTCAGTCCGTCCGGGCATCGCCGGACGGGGGTCGGCGCCAACGCCGAGGTGCTGCATCGCTTCCTCCGTGACGTCGTCGGCGGTCCCGTGATCCTGATGGGCAACTCGATGGGCGGCATGATCTCGCTGTTCGAGGCGGCGGCGCACCCCGAGACGGTTTCGGCGCTGGTTCTCGTCGACCCCGCACTCCCTGTCGCGCAACGGATCCCGGACCCCCGGATCGCCGCGCAGTTCGCGATGTACTTCACGCCGTTCGTGGGGGAGCGGTTCCTGCAGTACTCGAGCAGGAAGTTGACGGACCGGCAGTTGGTCGAGCGGATGATCGACCTGTGCTTCGCCGAGCCGAGCCGGGCGTCGGAAGATTCCCTCGACGCCGCAGCGGCTCTCACGGGATACCGGCGCGGGCTGCCGTCCGAGGATGCTGCGTTCCTTCAGGCCAGCCGGTCGCTGATGCGGGTCCTGGCTCGACCGCGCCGATACCTCGACACCATGCGGTCGATCGCACAACCCGTTCTCCTGCTTCACGGCGACCGCGACCGACTGGTTCCGGTCGCGGCGGCCCGCAAGGTGGCGACGGCAAACCCGCGGTGGGACAGCGTGATTCTCGCGAACGTGGGGCACACCCCGCAGCTCGAGGTTCCCGACACGATGCTCGACCACGTGCACACGTGGGTCGACCGGCACGGACTGATCGACGCCTAGGCTTCGGCCGACCCGCCGGACCCGGCGATCGACTGCGCCAGCGCGCGGAACAGGTGGGTGAGTTCGGGTCTCGTCGCCGTTCCGCTCCGGACGACCCCGCACACCGGGATGCGCAGCCGGTCGTGCGCCTCGCGCAGGAAGCTCAGCCCTCGGCGGGGAGTCGCGTCGGCCGTGTCGGCATACAGCACCGTCCACGACCGCGGGGTCGTGAGGACGTCGAGGGTGGCCGTGTGGTCGCTGGGGATCGACGGTCCGAGCATGACCCGCTGACCGACCTGCCGGAACGCGTCCTCGACGACGGTGTGGATCAGGATCTGACTGCTGCGTGGCGGGAGCAGCAGGGGGTACGGCGCCAGTTCGCTCAGGTCGACGGTCGAGACCCCCGCCAGTGGGTGTTTGCTCGACGTCACGATCACCAGGTCCTCGAGCCCGAATTCCACCGTTTCGAGCCCGGGCCGGTCGACGCCGCCGCGAATGAGCGCGAGATCGGCGTCCCCCGACGCGACCGCGGTCATCCGGTCGGTGAAGTCCTTGATGACGAATTCGATGTCGAGCTGCGGGAAGTCTTCGCGGACAGTGGATATCGCCTCGAGGCTCTGGGTTGCGAAGCTCATGCTCGCGCTGATGCGGAGCCGGTTGCGGGGATCGAGTCCCACCGACAGCGCGCGGGCCTCGAGGCCCATCATCTCGGCTGCGATGGGCATCAGCCGTTCGCCTGCCGCGGTCAGCCGCGTGGCGCGCGTCGACCGCTCCAGGAGGGTGGTGCCCAACTCGTGTTCGAGCTTCGCGATCTGGTGGCTGATCGCCGACTGGGAGATGAAGCAGCGTTGCGCCGCGCGCGAGAAACTGCCCTCCTCGCCGACCGCGAGGAAGTAGCGAAGCTGTCGGAACTCCATGACCTGAGGTTACGTCCTTCCGTGAAGACTTATGAGCAATCGAGATAACACAATTTCGATTTCCCCAGCTTACTGGCGATTAACAATGGTCGATCCCTAATGTGGAGCTCATACGCGGCGCTAAGTAGACGCCAGAAGCAGTAGGAGGTTTTCGGTGGATCGCACACAGGTCGTCATCGTGGGATCGGGATTCGGCGCCCTCGCGGCGGCGAAGAAGCTCGGCAAGGCTGGCACGCCGTTCGTGCTGATTTCCGAGACCACCGAGCATCTGTTCCAGCCCCTTCTGTACCAGGTCGCCACCGGTGTCATCTCGCCCGGCGAGATCGCCCCGTCCATCCGCGCGATCCTCGCCAAATACCCCAGCGGTGACGTCCGGCTCGGCCGCGTCGTCGACGTCGACCCGGACAAGAAGCAGGTCGTCTACGAGGCCGGCGGGGTGAGCCACACGATCGGTTACGACAGCCTGATCGCCGCGACGGGCGCCCGGCAGGCCTACTTCGGCCACGACGAGTTCGCCGAGGTCACGTACGCGCTCAAGACCGTCGCCGACGCCGACCGGCTGCGCCGCCAGATCGTCCGCTGCTTCGAGGAGGCGCACACCACCTCCGACCCGGAGCGTCGCCGCGACCTGCTGCACTTCATCGTGATCGGTGCCGGTCCGACCGGTGTCGAACTGGCAGGTCAGATCAAGGAACTGGCGGGCCGCTACTTCGAGAAGTCGCTCCGCGACATCACGTCCGAAGACGTCACCGTCACCCTCGTCGAGGGTGCGAACGAGACGCTGCCGGTCTTCGGCGGCAAGCTCAGCAAGTACACGCAGGACTCGCTGGAGAAGGCGGGTGTCGAGGTGGTGCTCGGCACGATGGTCACCGACATCGACGAACACGGTGCCACGCTGTCGTCGCCGAGCACCGGTTTCGAGAAGCGCCTCACGGCGGACACGATCATCTGGTCGGCCGGCATCCAGGCCAACGACTTCGCCGCCGTGCTGGCGGACCGGACCGGCTGTGAGACCGGCCGGGGCGGGCGCCTGCTGGTCGACGAGGACCTCACGGTGGGCCGCTACGACGACGTCTTCGCGATCGGCGACATGGCGTCGCTGAACAACCTGCCCGCCCAGTCGCCGTTCGCGATGCAGGGTGGACGGCACGTCGCGGCCATCATCACCGGGAAACGCGCCCTCGGAACGCCGTTCACGTACCGCGACAAGGGCAGCATGGCGATCATCAACCGGTTCCGTGCGATCACCCGCGTCGGCAAGGTCGAGCTGACCGGTGTACTCGCCTGGTTCCTGTGGCTCGCCGTGCACCTCGTCTACCTGGTCGGATTCCGCAACCGGTACGTCGCGGTGATGTCGTGGTGCGGTTCGTTCCTCGGACACCGCCGCCCGCACTTCCACTACGCCCAGGAGATCGAACCCGCCGAACTGACCGAGCAGCGAGAGGGTGCCGCGGCCTGACATCGGTCGATGACCGTCACCAGCGCTGGAGTACTCCTGTATCGCACCGACGATGCGGGAGTGCTGCAGTTGTGGCTCGTGCACATGGGCGGCCCGTTCTGGGCGCGCAAGGACGAGGCCGCGTGGTCGATCCCCAAGGGAGAATACGCCGAGGGCGAGGATCCCTACGCGGCCGCACTGCGCGAGTTCGAGGAAGAGATCGGCGCGCCGCCGCCGGCCGTCGAGTACGAGTTACTCGGCGAATTCCGGCAGCCCTCACGCAAGCTGATCACCGTCTACGCGGCGGAGGTGAGCGAGGATGTCACGTTCGTCGAGAGCAACACGTTCGAGCTGGAGTGGCCGCCGCGGTCGGGGAAGTTTCAGCAGTTCCCCGAGGTCGACGACGCCCGCTGGTTCTCGGCGAGCGTCGCCGAGACGAAGCTGGTCAAGGGGCAGCGTCCGATCATTAGAGCCTTGCGCCTTCGGCGCCCGTGAGTACTTATTAACGTCCCGCGGTTAATAAGTACTCACGGGCGCGGGAGCGCACGCCAGACGGCGGCGGGGGTCATCGGGATACGACGAAGCCGGGCGCCGGTGGCGTCCGCGATCGCGTTGGCCAGGGCGGGGGCGACCGGGTTGTATGGGGACTCGCTCATCGACTTGGCGCCGTGCGGGCCCAGCTCGTCGTAGGTGTCCGCGAAATAGACCTCGGTGTCCGGCACGTCCACGAGCTGCGGGATGTGGTAATTCCGGAGCTGCGGGTTGAGCACTGTCCCGGCGCCGTCGAGCAGGATCTCCTCGTACAGCGCGCTGCCGATCGCCTGCGCGACACCGCCCTCGACCTGCCCGCGGCACTGCTGCGGGTTGAGGACCGTGCCGGCATCCGCCGCCTGGATGGACTGCAGGATCCGGACCTCCCCGGTGACGGTGTCGACCGCCACCCGGAACGCGTGCACGTTGAACACCACCGAGCGGGGGGTGCCGTCGTGCCTGCCCTCGGCGCGGATCGGTCCCTCGGGCACCAGCTTGTCGAGTTCGACGACCCGCCCGGCGACCTCGACCGCGTCGGGTGTCAGCGCGCAGTGTGCGTCCTCGGCGGCACCCGCGACGCGGCGGGCCACCTCGAACAGCTGCTCCCGCAATCGGGTTCCCGCAAAGTGCACCGCCTTCCCCGCGACCACAGTGCCTGCCGAACCGAACGCGCCGGTGTCGTGCCCGGCGACGTCGGTGTCGGATTGCAGCACGGTGATCCGGTCGGCGGTGGTGCCCAGCGCGGACGCGGCGAGCTGGGCGTGCACGGTGGTGGTGCCGTTGCCGAACTCCGCGGTACCCACCCGAAGTTCGTACCGGCCGCCCTCGACGAGGGTGCAGGACACGTCCGCGAAGTGCCCCCGCGGCGGGATGGTCGCGATCATGGACGCCGCCATGCCCTCACCGACCCGCCACTGCGGGCCGTCCGGCGGGCGCACGTCGTTGCCGCGGCGCAGTGCGGCCTCCGCAAGGTCGAGGCACTGGTCGAGTCCGTAGCTGCCGTACGTGAGGTCGCCGTGCTCCACCTCGAAGTCGACGAAGTCGTCGCCTGGGACGACCACGTTGCGGCGGCGCAGTTCGAACGGATCGATGGACAGCTGCGTCGCCAGCTGATCGAGCGCGGATTCCACCGCGAAGATGATCTGGCCGAGCCCGTAGCCGCGGAACGCTCCGGACGGCAGGTTGTTGGTGTAGACGGCCTGTGCGTCCACCCGCTTGTTCGGCGACCGGTACAGCGCAACGGATTCGCTGCAGCCGTGGAACATCACGCCGACCGAGTGGTTGCCGTAGGCGCCGGCGTCCGAGAGCACGTCGACGGCGAGCGCGGTCAGCTTTCCGTCGCCGTCGGCGCCGACCTTCACCGCGACCCGCATGGGATGCCGGCACGGGGCGATCGTGAACTGGTCGGAGCGGGTGAACTCGTACTGCACCGGTCTGCCGGTGCGCAGAACCGCGAGGGCGACGAGGTCCTCGACCAGCATCTCCTGCTTCGCACCGAATCCGCCACCGACGCGGGCGGTGAACACCCGGACCTGCGAGCGGTCCAGCGAGAACAGGTGGGCGAGTTCGTCGCGGACGAGGAAGGGCACCTGGGTGCTGCTGCGGAGGGTGAGCCGCCCGTCGGAGTCGAGCCAGCCGACGGCCGAGTGGGTTTCGAGATGCGCGTGCTGCACGCGTTGCGTCTGCCACGTGCCCTCCACGACGGCACCCGTGTCCCGCGCCGCCGCGAGTCCGCCCGCGAGGTCGCCGACTTCGCCGTGGACCTCGGCCACCAGGTTCCGGGACGGGTCCGCGATCCGGGAATCGGCGCCCTTGTCACCGTGCAGCAGGGGGGCACCGGGGCGGCGTGCCAGGTCGGGATCGAAGACCGGTTCCAGCACTTCGTATTCCACGTCGATCAGTTCCACTGCGCGCCGGGCGATGTCGACGGAATCCGCGACGACGGCCGCGACGCGCTGCCCCCGGAACCGGAGGATCGTGTCGAACACGTAGGTGTCGTCGGGGTCGTCGGTGCGGAACTCGTGGCGGGCCGTGGAGAAGGCGACGTCGGGACTGTCGCGGTGGGTGAGCACCGCGTGGACGCCGGGCAGCCTCTCCGCGGCGGACGTGCCGAGTCGGGTGATGCGGGCGTGCGCGTGCGGGCTGCCGAGGATCTGGATGTGCGTCAGGCCCTCGACGGCCAGGTCGAGGGTGTAGGGTTCGGCGCCGCACACCACCCGGGTGGCGGCAGGCGCGCGAATGGAGCGGCCGAACGACTCACCGGCACTGTCCGATTCGGTGGTGCACACGGCACCGACGGCGTCGCGAATGGCGCGATAGCCGGTGCAGCGGCACAGATTCCCCTTCAGTGAGCGCGGGAGGTCGGCGCGTTGACCGGAGTCGAGCGCGGACGCGGTCACGACAATTCCGGGTGTGCAGAACCCGCACTGGAAGCCGGCCGCATCGACGAACTGCTGCTGCACGGGGTGGAGTCGATCGGGACTGCCGAGCCCGGCCGCGGTGGTCACCTCACGGTTCTCGGCGCGATGCGCCGGCACCACACACGAGTGCACCGGAGCGCCGTCGAGCAGCACGGAACAGGCGCCGCAATCGCCGGCGTCGCAACCCTTCTTGACCGCGAACCGCTGCTGCTCCCGCAGGAAGGTGCGCAGGCACTGACCGGGTCGTGGGTCGGCATCCACCGACTGCCCGTCGACCGTCAATTTCATTCCAGCTCCCTCCTGATCTCCTCGGCGAGGACTCCCGTGACGTGCCGACGCCAGTCCGCGGCGCCGTGCGCGTCGGTCAGGTAGTCGTCGGGGGAGATCCGTTCCGACAGAGACCCGCTCAACACGTCGGGGCCGGGAACGGCGGGGAAGCGGAGGACGAACGGGCGGACGGTCGACGCGGTGACGGTCAGCGCGAAACCGTCCGCGTCGGCACGCCCGGCCAGCAGGGCGCCGGACCGTCCGAGCGGCGAGTACGCGATCTTGCGCAGCGACGTGCGGCCCCGCAATGCGGTGGCGGGAAGGTGGATGCTGCGGATCAGGTCACCGGTTCCGAGCACCGTGCGACCGGCATCGGTGACGAATCGGTCGACCGGGACTCGGCGTTCACCCCCGTCGGCGGTCCAGACCAGGAGTTCGGCGTCGAGGGCGCAGCACAGCGTGATCATGGCCCCGGCCGGGAGCGCCAGCGCGAGGTTGCCGCCGACGGTCGCGGTGTGCCAGATCTTCCACGACGCGACGAGGGACTCGGCGCACGGCCGGAACAGGCTCGTCGCCGTCCACTCGGCGGGAAGCGGTGCGTTGCAGAGATTCTCGATGGTGCACGTCGCGGCGAGCTCGAGTCCGTCGTCGTGGACGGTGATCGCAGGCCAGTCGAGGGTGGTCAGGTCCACCAGCCGGGTGACCGTCGGCTGCGGTTCCGAGTACAGCCAGGTGCCGCCCGCCAGGAACGCCGCTCCGGGTTCCGGGGCGGGCAGGTCGTCACGGCTGCGTGGGGCCGAGAGTTCCGTCACGAACGACAGATCCATCGACTCACCCCGCCTTGCGCACCAGGGCCCGGTGGGCCTGCTCGACCTCCGCGGCGACGTTCTCCTCGTTCACGGTGATCACTCTCCCACGCTCGACAACCGCTCGCCCGTTCACCAGAAGTAACTCCAGCGGCGGTGTGACTCCGAGCACCAGCGCGGCCACCGGATCGGTGATGCCGGAATGTGCGAGGGTGTCGACCCGCCACAGTGCGAGGTCGGCCAGTTTGCCGGGCTCGAGGGAGCCCAGTTCGTCCTCCCTGCCCAGGACCCGGGCCCCGCCGCGCGTGGCGAGTTCGAGGGCGGTGCGCACCGTCATCTCGCCCGGGCCGCCGCGGGCCCGCGCGAACAGCACGGCGTGCCGGGCCTCCTCGAGCATGTTGCACGCCTCGTTGCTGGCGGCGCCGTCGACGCCGAGCCCCAGCGGAACCCCCGCCGCGTGGAGGTCCTTGGCGCGGGCGATCCCGGCGCCGAGGCGCGCATTGGACGTGGGGCAGTGGGCTGCGCCGGTGCCGGTGCCTGCCATCGCGGCGATCGCGACGTCGTCCAGGTGGACGGCATGCGCGTACCAGACGTCGGGGCCCACCCAGCCGAGTTGCTCCATGTACTGCACCGGGGTGCAGCCGAACCGCTCGTGGCAGAAGTCCTGCTCGTCAAGGGTTTCCGCGAGATGGGTGTGAAGCCGCACGCCAGCGGAACGGGCGAGGGCCGCGGCCTCGGTCAGGAGGTCGCCGGTGACGGAGAACGGGGAGCAGGGCGCCACCGCGATCCTCAGCATCGAGTCGGGAGCCGGGTCGTGCCAGCGGTCGATGACGTCCTGGGTGCCCTTCAGGACGTCCTCGAGACGCTCCACCACCGAATCCGGTGGCAGTCCGCCCTGACTGTGGCCGAGGTCCATCGACCCTCGGCTGGGGTGGAACCGGAGCCCGACGGTCTGCGCGGCCTCGACCTCGGCTCCGAAGACGTCGCCGCCGTCGCGCGGCACGACGTAGTGGTGGTCCGTCGTGGTCGTGCATCCGTGCTTCGCCAGCCAGGCGAGACCGCCGGTGGCCGCGGTCCGGACGGCGTCGGCGTCGATGCCCGCCCAGATCGGGTACAGGGTGGTCAGCCAGCCGAACAGGGTGTCGTCGGCGGCGAGCCCGCGGGTGATCCACTGGTACAGGTGATGGTGAGTGTTCACCAGCCCGGGGGTGAGCAGGCAACCCCGTCCGTCGACCACCCGAGCGCCGTCGATCACCGGCGCGGGACCGGCACCGACGTCGACGATGCGGTTGCCCCGCACGACGACGTAACCGTCCGGATACTCGGTGCCGGCCGTGTCGACGGTGGCGACGTGCGCACCGGAGACGACGACGGTGGCCGGGCCGGCGGACATCAGCTGAGCCAGCCTGCGTACGCCGACCACGCGGGTCCGGCGTCCGGGGCGTCGGACCGCTGCACCGTCGCCTGGATCAGGCCGTACGGGCGGTCGGCGGCGTGGAAGACCTCGTTGTCGTTCGCTACCCCGAAGCGGGCGAGGTCGTGGGCGAAGTGGTGCTTGTTGGGCGCGGACAGGCGCACTTCCGCGAGCACGGGGTAACGCTCGAGGATGGCCTTGCCGATCTCGTACAGCGTCTGCTGCAGGGCGAGCGAGTGGACGGTCGCGAACGTCGCGACGATCTGCTCCTTGATGCCGACGTAGACACCGTTCCAGTCGACGTCGGTGGTGACGAACCGCCATTGCACGACAAGCGAAGTCGCCATCACCCGGTCGTGGGTCTCCTCGAGGATCGTGTACTCGTCCTTCAGGAATCCGAAGAACTCACTGCCCGTGGACTTGAGGATCACCAGATCCTTCAGCCCGCCGACGACCCACGTGCCGTCGGCGTCGACGGTGATCGCCGCGGTGCGCACCTCCTCACCCTTGCGCACCCAGGTGTGGTCGTGCTCCGCTCCGTCGACCACCGCGCGCTGCCAGGCGTACTCCTCGATCTCGATGCGGGCGCCCTCGACCGGGGCCACGTCGTCCACGAAATGTCGTGCCAGCGTCAGCCCGTACTCCTCGATGGAGTCGAGGCCCTTCTCCTTCGCGTAGGAGTACGCCGTCTGCTTCTGGGTGTCGGTGGGCAGCACCGAACTCTGGTCGCCGGCGAGATGCGCCGCCGAGAAATCGCCGCGCAGGCAGGTCGACACGCTCACGTCCCGGATCTCGTGCCGGGGGGTGTCGCGGTAGATCCGCACGATGCGGTTCTCGGCTTTGCCGTACTGGTTGTCGCCCAGGACGATGGCGCCGGTGAGGTCGGTCATTCTTCAGCTCCCGCGGTAGGTGGAATAGGCGAAGGGGGACAACAGCAACGGGACGTGGTAACCGCGCTGCGGGTCGTCGAGGACGAACGTGACGCACACCTCCGGGTAGAACGTCTCCTGGCCGCGGGCGGCGAAGTACTCGCCGGTGTCGAAGGCCAGCGAATAGGTGGCCGCGATGAGACCCTCCGGCGCGATTTCGGCGATGCGGCCGTCCGAATCCGTCGCCGCGCTCGCGATGACGTCGCCTTCAGGTGACAGCAGGCGGACGTGCATCCCGGCCGCGGGTGTGCCGTCGGTGGCGTCGAGCACGTGGGTGCTGAGGATCTTGGACATCAGTGTGCCGTGTCTCCGATCTCGCCGAGAAGGCGTTCGAGGCGTATCCGGTTGATGGCGGCCAGTTCGGTTCGCAGGATCTTGCGCTCCGTGGCGCCGTCGTTGCCGAGGCGGTCGCGCAGCACGTCCAGCAGTTCGTGCGCCGACCGACCGGACGCGCACACCAGGTAGACGTGCCCGAACTTCTGCTCGTACTCCTCGTTACCGGCCCGCAGGCGCGCGCGGACGTCGTCGTCGGCGGCGGCGACCGCCGACTGTTCGCGAGCGGACGACGGGTTGTCCGCCCGGTCGCCGATCCTCGGGTGGCCGGCCAGGGCCGCGTCGATCTCGGACTCCGTCAGGTCGCCGAGCACGTTCTCGGCGGCGGTGTACAGCGCGTCGGCGGACGGAAACGGACGGCCGGCGGCCATCCGCTGCGCCCACACCGTCGACGAGCAGCACTGCACGAGCAGATCGACGGCCCGTGCGTCGCTCAGTGCGTTGAACGAAATCAGGCCGGGCGGTTCGGTCATGAGGGCTCCTCGCTCGTGCGCCTTTTCGGTACCTCTGGCTACCACTATGGCGCACCGGTGGCGGTCAATTCGGCGATAAGCCCTGCTTCGTCGACCCTGGTGCTGTGTCCGTCCCGGATCAGCACTTCGCCGTCGACCAGCACGGTGTCGACGATCTGCCGGCTCCCGGTGGTCAACAGCGTCGCGCCCGGGTCGCGGACCGGCAGGCAACCGAAGTCGCGCTCGAAGCGGATCAGGGTCAGGTCGGCTGCGCCGCCGACGGCCACACCGTTCGGGCGGGACGCGAAACCGGCATTCTCGTTCGCGCCGTTCGTCGCGAGGTCCATCATGGCGTCGAATCCGAACAGGTCGGCCGTCTTGCGATGCGCCCGCTGCACGTAGGCGCCCATGCGCAGCGTTTCGAGCATGTCCTGGGTGTCGTTGCTGGCGGCGCCGTCGACGCCGAGCCCGACCGCGATGCCTGCCTCGAGCATCTCCGGGACGGGGGCGACGCCGCTGCCGAGACGCATGTTGCTCATCGGGTTGTACGAGACGGCCACACCGCGGCGGGCCAGCACCGCGCGCCCGTGGGCGTCGAGTTCGCAGCAGTGCACGGCGAGCAACCGGTCCCACAGGAACCCGTTCGTGTCGAGGTAGTCGACCGCGCCCGCGCCGCCGTGTTCGCGGCACATCACGTCGTCGGTGGGGGTCTCCAGTAGGTGGATCGACACGGTCATGTCGCGTTCGCCCGCGAACTGCCGCACTGCCGCCATCCCCTCCGGCGTCAGCGACCGGGGGTTGGGGACGGCCAGACCGACCGTGACGCGTGTGCCGTCGGCCTGCTTGACCAGCTGGTCGGTGTGCTCGAGCACGCCGGGCAGCGGCTGCAGGAGGCGCGGGTCGACGCCCCATTTGCGCGTTGTGTCCGCGCGGTCCGCCACTCCGCGGCCGAGGAGCGCCCGCACGCCGGTGTCTTCCAGGGCACGCAGCACCGCGTCGTGCACGTCCGGAGACGGATGCGGCCACATGTGCTCGACCAGCGCCGTGGTTCCGCTGCGCAGGGCGTCGAGGCTCGCGGCGACCGCGGCCAGGTAGGCCCGCTCCGGGGTGATGACCGCGGATTCCTCACCCACGGTCAGCAGCCAGCTGAGCAGCGGCTGTCCCTCGCCGATGCCGCGCATCAACGACTGCTGCAGGTGGGTGTGGGTGTTGACGAATCCGGGGATCAGATATGCCCCCGCACCGTCGACCGCTGTGGCCCCCGACGGTGCCGGAGCGGTCGGGCGGATCTCGGTGATCAGACCGTCGGCGATCAGGACGTCGCGGTGCGGCAGCCAGCTGCCGTTCGAGTAGACGGTGACATCGGAAATCAGATCGGCATGCATCCGCATCCTCCATGGGTTCTCGGGAGTGCGGCTGGTTCGCGCCCGCCGGACACGGGTTCGCACATTGCTCGTTTCAGCCATGGGCAATGTGCTCCGAAATATAGCGGGATCGTGTTTCCATCAGATTTCCTGTGCAGAAACAGGTCTCGCGACAACCGAGGAGCAGAAGTCGACGAGTGCCGTGACCAGGGCCTTGCGCGCCGACAGTTGCGGGGCGTGATCGCTGTCCAGCGTCACCACCCGCGCGCCCGGCACCCGGGCCTGCATCGCACGCTGCGTCACGAGCGGCACCGAACGGTCGAGCGTCGCCTCCACGTACAGGCGGGGGACGGTGCCGAACCGCTCCGGCGTCCACGTCGGGGCCATCAGCCGCGCAGTTTCCAGCTGCGGTCGCAGCTTTCGCGCCGCTGCGATCGCGTCACCTGCCGTGGACTCGTGGAAGAACACCGCGGCCGCGGCCTCCGGGGGCACGACGGTCCCGGACCCGTCGGGGGTGGACTGCAGCCAGGCCGAGATCCCGACCGGTTCCGGCAGGCGCAGGTCTGCGCAGAGGTCGCCGAAGTTGCTTCCCGAGGGCAGCATCATTCCGGCGACATACACCACACCCGCGATCCGGTGCGGAATGCGTTCGGCCACCTGGGTGGCCACGATGCCGCCTCCGGAGTGTCCGACCACGAACACGGGCCCGCCCAGCGAAACGATGTGCGCCACGACGACATCCGCCACGTCGTCCAGATCGGTTCGCGCACCGTCCGCCCAGCTTCCCACGCCGGGAAGGTCGAGCGGATGAGGCTCGTACCCGCTGGCGCGCAACGGCTCCAGAAGTGTGTCCCACACCCAGCTGCCCGCCCACGCGCCGTGAACCAATACGACGTGCCCACGGGTCACCGGGCGGCCGCCCGGCCCGCCGCGGCGAGGACCCGCTCGGCCTCGCGCCCCGCGGCCGTGTTCTTCTTGCCGTGACGCGAACCCGCCAGCTTCGCCTTGATGTGCTCACGGACCGTCACCGGTGCGTATCCGTCGTCGGAGTTCGCGCACAGTCCCGGCAGGGTCGCGATCACCGCGTCGACGTTGCCGTCGTGGAAGAACGCCGCCGATCGCCGGCGCTTGATCGTTCCGTCGACGACGGGCGGAGTCACCCGGTGCAGCGTCGACATCCACCGGTCGTTCGTGAGCCGGGCGGTGAGATCGCCCAGGTTGACGAGCAGCGCGCCCTCCGCGGGGCTCACATCGTGCCAGCGCTCGTCGCGTCCGAGCACCTGCAGGCCTGCCACGCGATCGGCCCACAGCACGGTGACGAGTCCGAAGTCGGTGTGCTCACCCATACCGGTCAGCTCGCCGTCCAGGGTGACGCTGCCCTCCGGCAGCGCGTAGTCGTTCATGCGGAGGACGTCGATGGAATGGTCGGTCAGGGCGGTGAAGAAGCCCGGATCGAGCTCGAGGGCGTCGGCGAAGATCCGCGTCAGGGTGCGGGCGACGCGCTCGCCGTGCGCGTAGTAGGCCTGCACGGAGTGCGTGAAGGAGGGCACCTCGGGCCACACGTTCAGTCCGTAGTCGTCCTCGGACAGGTCCAGGTCCGGGAACGACCGGGCCTCCGTTCCGACGTTGTAGGCCTCGAAGAAGTCGTTCATCCGGGTGGCCGATTCGACGCCCAGGCTCAGGCTGAGTGATTCGCTCTTCGGCGGACTGTACCCGCGGTTGGCGCCCTCCACGCGATACGTCTTCTTCGTCTCCAGGGGCAGCGCGAAGAAGTCGTCGACGGCGCCGGCGAGTCCCTCGACCACCGGTTCGGGGATGCCGTGACCGAGGATCTGGATGAATCCGACGGTGGCGCAGGCCGAGTCGATCTCGCGCGCCACCCGGGCGCGTTCCGTGTCGGACCCGCCGGTCACGTACGGGGAGATGTCGATGACGGGGACGTCGAACGGCTCAGGCACGGGCGGCAACATGCGGCTCCTCGGAGGTCGGGGGAACGGGGTCGGCTGCGATGACGGGTGCGGAGGCGGCGCGGGCGGCAGCGCCGATCCGAGTGTGGTTGAACAGCAGGTTCAAGGAGAACGCGGAGATGGCGGCGAGTGTGATGCCGCTGCCGAGCAGGATCTGGGCGGACGAGTTGAAGTGCTCGAACATGCCCTCGGCGAACTCGGGGAGCAGGCCGATGCCCACCGACACCGCGACGATGGTGGTGTTGATCCGGTCGCTGAGATCCACCTTGCGGAGCGTGTTCATCCCCACCACCGCGACCGTCGAGAACAGGATGATGCCGACCCCGCCGACGACCGGCGCGGGCAGAGCGGCGACGACGGTGCCCATCTTCGGGATCAGTCCGAGGACGATCAGGATCGCACCGCTGGTGGCCGTCACGTACCGGCTGTGGACGCGGGTGGTGGCGACGGCTCCGACGTTCTGCGTGAAGATCGTGTCGACGAACGCATTGAAGATGCCGCCGAGTACGCCGGACAGCGCATCGCCGACGAGGCCACGGGCCACGTCGCCCTTGGTGAGGGGCTTTCCGGTGATCTCGCCGAGCGCAAGCATGCTCGCCGTCGACTCCGCGAACACCACTGCCATCACGATGCTCATGGCCACCACCGCCGTGATCGGGAACTCCGGCGCCCCGAAGTGGAACGGAGCGGTGATGCCGAACCAGGGGCTGCCGGAGACGCCGCCCAGGTCGATCAAGCCCATCGGAATCGCGACGAGCGTGCCGATCACGAGGGCGAGGAGCACGCCGAGCTGGGTCCAGATCCCGCGGCCGAGGCAGAGGAAGGCGATCGCGACGAGCACGACGACACCGGCGAGCATGATGTTGCCGGGATCCGCGAAACCGTCTGCCGTCGGATCGTTTCCGACGATGAGGCCGGCGGCGACGCCGATCAGGGAGATGCCGACGACGGTGAGGACGACCCCGGTGACCAGCGGTGGGAAGAACCGGATCAGCCGCGCGAAGGGTACGGCGAGGGCGAGTCCGACGAGGCCGCCTGCGAGCATCGAACCGTACACCGCCTGCAGCCCGTACTCCTTGGCGATGAGGATCATCGGAGTCAGCCCGGCGAACGTGGCGCCGCAGACGATCGGCAGCCGTGCGCCGGCCAGCTTGCCCACCCCGAGGCTCTGGATGATCGTGATGATGCCGGCGATCAGAAGGTCGGCGCTGATCAGCAACGCGACGGTGGACTTGTCGAGTCCTACTGCGGCACCGAAGACCAGCGGGACGGTGATGCAGCCGGTGTACATGATGAGCACGTGCTGCAGACCGAAGGCCGCTTGCCGCACCAAGGGCAGGCGCTGGTCGACTGCGTGGAAGGACATGGGTCGATCTCCGTCCGAGTGAAGGGAGCGTTCGAGTTCACGTTCTATTGAGCACGTCAATCTTTACTAAGCAGGGTCAATTTCGTTTCGTCCGTGTTATCAGTCGCGGTTTCCGCGAAACACGGTGCTAGCGTTCGCTTCATGGACGAGGATCAACGCACGCTGGCCGTCGCTATCGGCACGGCGATCAGGTCGGCCCGGCGTGATGCGGGACTGACCCTGCGCGACGTGGCGGCCGAAACGGGACTGTCGCAGCCGTTCCTGAGTCAGGCGGAGAACGGCCACTCGGTGCCGAGCGTCATGAATCTGCACCGGGTGGCCCAGGTGCTGGGAACCACGGCGCACGCCCTGCTCGAACAGGGCGCGCGCACGCCGACGAGTCTGGTGCGCAGCCGGGAGGGCAGGCGCTTCGCGCTGTCGGACGGCGCCGTGCTGCGGTTCTGCTCCACGGGCGTGCGCGCGATGGAACCGAACGAGGTGACGGCGCAACCGGGTTCGCAGGCCGGCGAACACACCGAACACGCCGGCGAGGAGTTCATCTACGTCATCGACGGCAGCATCCGCGTGGAGGTCGGCGTCGAGGAGAGTTACGTGCTCGACCGGGGAGACACGCTGTACTACCCGGCCACCGTGCCGCACCGGTGGTTCAACGACGCCGGGGAACCGGCACGGTTCCTCATCACGAGCACCCCGCCGTCCTTCTGACCGTCAGCGGCCGAAACCCTCGAGCAGTCCGGTGTACTTCTTGGGCAGGGGCGCCGCGAATTCTCCGCGCGCACCGGTCCGGAGACCGAGCGTCACGAGGGACTGCACCATGAGGGTGGCCGCCGCCACGCCGTCGACCACGGGCACCCCGAGTTCCGCCGAGATGACGGCACACAGGTCGGCCATGCCCGCGCAGCCCAGCACGATCGCGTCCGAACCGTCCTCGTCGAGGGCGGCCCGGCACGCCTCGGTGATCACCTTCACCGCATCCGGGTCGCGGTCGAGGTCGAGGACGGCGATCTCGCACGCGTGCACCCCGAGGCAGAAGCGTTGCATGCCATACCGTTCGGCCAGTTCCCACGCTCGGCCCCGGGTGCGCCCCAGCGTCGTGACGACGCTGAACCCGCGGCCGAGGAAGCTCGCGGTGTGCATGGCCGCCTCCGCGATTCCGAGTACGGGACCGGACGCCAGTTCGCGGGCCGCGTCGAGGCCCGGGTCGCCGAAACAGGCGATCACGTAACCGTCCACCCCCGCCTCCTCGCCGCGGGCGATCTCCTCGAGAAGCCCGGGGACGCTGAGTGCTTCGTCGTAGTGACTCTCGATCGACGCGGGACCCATCTTCGGGCTCACCGCCTCGACGAGCGTCCCGGGGCCCGCGACGGAGCGGGCGCAGTCGCCGATCTTGTCGGTCATCGACTGTGTGGTGTTGGGATTGACGATCTTGATGAGCACGATGTTTCGAACCTACGCTTCGATCGGGGTCGCGCGATGCGCACGACGGGCGCCGGCGGACAACAGGAGATAGCAGGTGAATCCGACGCCCATGCCCAGGAACCACGAGTACTGGGCAGCGCCCGCCATGCCCCATACGTCGAGTCCGAACGGCTGAGCCTTGAGGATCACGGGAATCATCGCGACCAGGGCGCCGACGACGGTGGAGGTGATCGCCGCCGGGTTGTAACCCTTCTTGTACCAGTATGTTCCGCCCTCGGACATGGTGAACATGTCGTCCAGGATCACTCGCTGCCTGCGCACCAGGTAGTAGTCCGCGATGAGGATTCCGAACAGCGGTCCGATGAACGCCCCCAGCGTCTCGAGCGTGTAGTGGATCACCTCGGGATTGTTGTACAGGTTCCACGGTGTGATCAGGACGGATCCGACGGCGGCGATCATCCCGCCCGTACGCCAGCTGATGCGCTGCGGGCTGACGTGCGAGAAGTCGAATGCCGGGGAGACGAAGTTGGCGACGATGTTGATACCGATGGTGGCGACGATGAAGGTGAGGAGGCCGAGGACGACGGCGAACAGGTTGTCCATCTGCGCGACCGTCTCGACGGGATCGGTGATCAGGCGGCCGTACACGGGCAGGGTCGCGGAGGCGGTGACGACGGTGAGGATCGAGAAGAACAGGAAATTCACCGGGAGGCCGAGGAAGTTGCCGCGTTTGACCGCGCCGAACGTCTTGCCGTACCGGGAGAAGTCGCCGAAATTGAGCATCGGGCCCGAGAAGTACGACACGACAAGTGCGATCGCGCCCAGCACCACGGGCACAGCAGACCAGCCGGTGTAGTTCACCTCGCCGAGGTTCAGGCTGATGTTCGACCATCCGGCCTCGCTGATCAGGTAGATCGCGAGCATCAGCATCACCACGTAGACCGCGGGGCCGCAGAAGTCGATGAACTTGCGGATGCTCTCCATGCCGCGCCAGAAGACCAGCGCCTGCAGCACCCACATCGTCATGAACCCGGCCCAGCCGAGCGCCGACAGTCCGAGGAACCCGTGCTCGTGCACGTCCGCCCAGGGCGCCAGACCCGGCCAGATCTTCAGGCCGAGGATCACGAACGCGTGCGACGCCAGGTACGTCTGGATTCCGTACCAGGCCACCGCGATGAGGCCGCGGATGATGGCCGGGACGTTGGCGCCGAGAACGCCGAAGGCGCTGCGGCACATGACCGGGTAGGGGACGCCGGTGACCTGGCTGGGTTTGGCCACCAGGTTCGCGAACACGTTGACGATCGCGATACCGACCACCAGGGCGACGAGAACCTGCCAGCTGGTCAGGCCGAGCGCGAACAGGCTGCCCGCGGTGACGTAGCCGCCGACGCTGTGCACGTCGGACATCCAGAACGCGAAGATGTTGTACGACGACCACGACTGCGTCTTCAGTGGCGCGAGATCGTCGTTGGTGAGTCTCGGGTGATAGCCGGGCTTGATCAGCCCGGCGCCGGCCAGGTGTGCACCGGGGACTGTTTCCCCCTCGTTGGAGGGCGCTGTCTGAGTCATCGTTTCGCTCCCTGGTGCAGTACGGACACGACTGCGTCGACGTAAGGGTGTCTCGGTGAAAAGCACACCACCGAAGTGCTGGGAGCAAAAGTAGTTTTCGGATATTTCCTGGTTGTGACGGCGAAGATATATTCTCGCCGGCGCACGGTCCGAGCCGAGAATATATCTTGCCGGACGGTCTACCCGGGCGTGTCCCGGAACATTCCGGTGTCCGTGGGGAGGGCGGCGATCACCGTGTCGAGTTGTTCGTTGTGCCGGTCGGTGGCCGCCTTCAACGCCGCGCCGTCGCGGGCGAGGAACGCCGCCAGCATGTCCCGGTGCCCGAGGTGAAGTTGCAGCCGCGCCGGCGTCCCCACCTGCGACATCGGCTGCACCGGCTCGGTGATGTTCCACGCCGACTCGAACATGTGCAGCAGTCGCTGCATCCGGCACGGCGATGCCAGGGCCAGGTGAAAGTTGCGGCTCTCCCGGTGGTAGGCGGTCAGGTCGTCCTCGAGAACCGAACGGTCGAGTGCCGCGTACGCCTCCCGGGCCCGTGCGTCGTCGGCCTCGTCGGCGAGGGTGACCGCCACGGAGTGCGCCGCCGACTCGAGGACCCCCCGCACCAGGTAGAGCTCCTCGAGTTCGTCGACGGTCAGCCGGGCGACCGTGTACCCGGCGTTGGCTCGGTGGTCGACGAGACCTTCGCCGATCAGCGTCTTCAGCGACTCGCGGATCGGGATACGGCTGACGCCGAAGTGCTCGGCCACCTCGTCCACCGGAATCGGGGTGCCCGGCGGGGCCCCGCCGCTGAGGATCACCCGGCGCAACTCCTCCAGGATCACGGTCTGCGAGCTGCCGGGATCCCGGTTGGCCAGGTTCATGACCAGCACCGACGGTCGTCGCGGGGGCATCGGGCCGTCCTCAGGCGGGGTGTACGGCGCGCCAGTGGCGGGCGATCTCGATGCGCCGGGCGACCCACACGTCGTCGTGGGACTGCACGTGATCGAGGAACCGCTCCAGCGCCGCGGTGCGGGCGGGCCGTCCGACGATGCGGCAGTGCAGACCCACGGACAGCATCTTCGGCGCCCCGGCCGTTCCCTCCGCGTACAGGACGTCGAAGGCGTCCCGCAGGTGCGCGAAGAACTGCTCACCGCTCGGGAAACCGCCGGGCGACGCGAACCGCATGTCGTTGGTGTCGAGGGTGTACGGCACCACCAGGTGGTCGACGACGCCCTTTCCGGGGGCGTCGACCTTCACCCAGTAGGGCAGGTCGTCGGCGTACGAATCGGAGTCGTACTCGAAGCCGCCGTGCTCGACGACCAGCTGCCGGGTGAGCGGGGAGTCGCGGCCGGTGTACCAGCCCAGCGGGGCCTCGCCGGTGAGGTCGCGCAGGATGGCCACCGCCTCGGCCATGTCCTTGCGTTCGGCGTCCTCGTCGGAGAGCTGGTACGACTTCCACCACAGACCGTGGCAGGCGATCTCGTGACCGAGTTCGCGAAAGGCGCTGACGGCCTCCGGGTTCCGCTGCATCGCCTTGGCGACCGCGAAGATCGTGAGCGGCAGCCCGCGTCGCTCGAATGCCCGGAGCACGCGCCACAGTCCGGCGCGGGATCCGTATTCGTAGATCGATTCCATGCTCATGTGCCGGTTCGGGAACGGCTGGGCCCCGACCATCTCGGACAGGAACGTCTCCGACGCCTCGTCGCCGTGGAGCACGTTGTTCTCGGCGCCCTCCTCGTAGTTGAGGACGAACTGGACGGCGATCTTCGCGCCGCCCGGCCACTGCGGATCGGGTGGGTGCTGCCCGTATCCGACCAGGTCACGGGGGTAGCTGGAGTCGAAAGCGTGGGTCATGATTCCAAGCCTGCCCGACCCGCCTCGGTCAGGGAACCCCACAGGCGCAACCGCGCCGTGCCGGCGTCCCGGTCGCGGACGCTCGCCTCGCCCGGGGGCGGACTGTGGAAGCTGGGCGCGGTCAAGGTGTTCGGGGTCACGGGTGCGGCTACCTCCTGATCGGGCGTGCGGGCAAGTGTAGGGCGTCGAAGTGAGTGCTGCGGGCGGTCCTCGTGCGGGGAGGTGCTCAGCTCCCCGGAACCACCGCCCGGGTGAGGAGGTCGCGCAGCGTGTCCACCGTGCATCCGGGGGCTTTCGCGCGGACCGCGTCCTCGTCGAACGCGCCGCACGCCAGTCCCCGCAGGATCACCGTCGCGAGCGCCTGGGCGGTAGCCGGTTCGTCCATCACCCCGCCACCCTGGCGGTCGAGGTACGCCTGCACCCGGGAGGCGGCGGCGGGCAGCGCGGCGCGGTAGAAGTCGAACGTCGCGAGCCAGCGGGTGATCAGATGCCCGGGATGCATGTCCCATCCCTGGTAGTACCCGCGTTCGAGCGAACGGGTGACGAGCCGGTAGTGCCGGGCCAGCGCGGCGTGGATCTCCTCGTCGCTGCCCTGCGGGATGACCTGGGTGGATCCGTCGCACACCCACACCCCGGTCTGGGCCGCCGCCACCAGCATCACGGACTTGGCGTGGTCGGCAACCGGATGCTCGAGCGACTGGAACCGTGACGCGATTCCGCAGGCCGCGCTGTAGTCGTAAGTGCCGTAGTGCAATCCGGTGCAGCGCCCGTCGGCGAGGTGGATGGCCTTCGCGACGGTCACGGTGCCGTCCGGTCCGAGCACGGCCTGCGGGCTCTCGATCTGCAACTCGAAGAGCAGCGACCTGTCGGGGAGCCCGTACGCTCGCTCGAGTTCCTCGCACAACGCGACGACGGCGGTGACCTGCTGGGCTGCACGCAGTTTCGGCACCGTGAACACGAAGCCGTCGGGAACCCCACCCGCGCCTTCGAGGACGAGTTCGAGCGTCCGGATCCCGCGGCGGCGCTCGTGCGGAGCCAGACCCTTCGCGCGGATGCCCAGCGACCGCGGGCCGGACGGGTCGGACGAGAGCAGTCGCAGCGTACGTCCCGCCTCCAGTGCGGCCGCGTCCTCGACGTCGTCGCTCCGCCAGCCGAAGCCGTCCTCGAAATCGATCCGCAGATCCATGATCGGACGGTGCTCGAGCATCGCGCGGACGTCGGGAAGCGCACCGGTCGTTCCGATTTCGGACAGCGCATTCGTGTGCCTGTCCAGCAGTTCGACAGCCTGCTCACCCCACACCCTCGGGGTGTCCGGTCCGGCGTCCGCCGCACTCACGTAGACGGTGTGGACGGGCTGCGGTTGCTGCCGATCACCCGGAAAGGCGTCCGCGAGCTCGGTGTCGACGGGGTCGAGGAGTGCGTCGACGCGGTCGAAACCGCTGTCGGGGAGACGGCTGAGGTACTGGGGGTTCACGCCACGATCTTGGCAGAAACGCGGGATTCTCGTCGTCCACGCCCCGCCGGGTGGCCTTCGTTCAGGCCGTCACACCGCGCAGATACCACTCGACGGCGCGGGCCAGTTGCCGCACGCTGCGATCGGTGCCTGGCTCGATGCCGTCGAGTGACCGGGCTCCCACGAAACGGTCGAAGACCAGGCCTTCGACGACGCTGACGAAGTCCGCGCCCGCGTTCTCGGGGTCGGCGACGCCGAGAGCGTCGAACAATTCGGTGGCGCGGGCACGGGAGAACAGGCACGTCGCGAGGAGTGCGTGCAGGTCGGCGTCACCGGACAGTTCGACGGTCAGCGCGTGCCGCGCGACGACGTCGTCGTGGCGGGTGTGCAGCAGCCGGTCCAGTGACCGGGCCACGCCCTCGGCGACGGAGGCGAGGTCGAGGGGCGGGGCCGCCGTGGTCTCGAATTCCTGCCGCGAGCGTTCGGCGAGCCGGCGCACGGCGGATTCGATCAGTGCTCGCCGGGTGCGGAAGTAGTAGGACGTGGATCCGCCCGGCAGATCCAGTGCGCGGTCGACGGCCCGATGCGTCAGCGCGCGGATGCCCTCCCGCGCGATGATCGTGATCGCCGCGTCGGCTATCTGCTCACGCCGCTCGGGCACGGTGTCGTCCTCCTCACATCGGCTTGTCGCCCGAGACTCTACATTCGTAGTGTTTCCTCTGTGGATGTAGAGGTTCTGTTGGACGACGCGCAGCGCGCGGCCGCGGCCGTCCTGCACGAGACCGCCGAGGGCATGGAGCAGGGGAGGCCCGGAGTTCGCGGCGTGTACCTGTGGGGACCCGTCGGACGTGGCAAGACGTGGTTGATGGACCGCTTCCACGGGTCGGCGGAGGTCCCGAAGCGGCGCGTGCACTTCCACTCGTTCTTCCGCCGGCTCCACGCCGACGCGCACACGCTGGGGTCCATCGACCTCGCGATCGATGCGGCACTCGGGGATGTCCGGCTGCTGTGTTTCGACGAGTTCCACCTGCACGATGTCGGGGACGCGATGCTGGTCGCGCGACTGCTGAAGGCCCTGTTCACCCGCGGGATCACGCTGGTGGCGACGTCGAACTATCCACCGGAAGGGCTGTTGCCGAATCCGCTGTTCCATCACCTGTTCGCGTCGTCGATCGCGGTGCTGGAACAGAATTTGACTGTCGTGCGGGTGGCCGGTCCCGTCGACTACCGCACCGTGGCCACGGCGGACGGCGGGTTCGCTGCCGGACGTTTCGTCCGAGCTTCCGGCACCGAGCCTCCGGCACTGTCCGAGCGCGTCGCCCTGACCGTCGGGACCCGCACGGTGACGGCCTCCGCGGTGCGGGACCGCACGGTCTGGTTCGAGTTCGCGGTGCTGTGCGGCACCCCGACCGCACCTGCCGACTACCTCGAACTGTCCGAGCGGTTCGGATGCTGGGTGATCACCGGTGTGCCCCGACTGCGGGAGGTCGGCGCGGAGACCGTGCGACGGTTCGCGAACGTCGTCGACGTGCTGTACGACAGGGGGACTTCGCTGACCCTGGTCGCCGATGCGTCGTGGGACGACGTGTTCGCCGGACTCGACGGCACCCTCGACGTCGACCGGCTGGTGAGCAGGCTGTCGACGCTGAGCCGGTGACCACCGAGGCAGACCCGTACGTGGGTCTGCCTCGGTGAATCGATCAGACGTACCGGCTGTACGCGGGGAGGTCCAGCTGGCCGTTGCCGGACAGTCCGATGACCACGACCTCCGGTTCGGTGACCGTGCGGGCGTGCTCGATGGCCGCGGCCACCGCGTGCGTCGATTCCGGCGCGGGGATGATGCCTTCGGCGCGGGCGAAGAGCAGTCCCGCGGCGAGTGCGTCGTCCTGTTCGATCGCGGTCGCCTCCATCAGCCCGAGGGCGACGGCGTGCGAGACCATCGGCGACATGCCGTGATACCGCAGACCACCCGCGTGGATGGCGGGCGGAACGAAATCGTTGCCCAGCGTGTACATCTTCAACAGCGGCGTCAGACCGGCGACGTCGCCGAAGTCGTAGCGGTATTCGCCCTGCGTCAGCGACGGGCACGCCGCAGGCTCGCAGGCGACGAGGCGGGTGGTGGTGCCCTCACGCAGATTGCGACCCAGGAACGGGAAGGTCAGGCCCGCGAGATTGGAACCAGGGCGCAACCGAATACCGTGTGCGCGACAGGCTCACCCGCCTCCTCCAGCTGGACCATCGCTTCCTGGCCGATCACCGTCTGGTGGAGCATGACGTGGTTGAGGACGCTGCCCAGCGAGTAGTGCGCGTCGGGATCGTTGGCGGCCACCTCGACGGCCTCGCTGATCGCCATGCCCAGCGAGCCGGTGGTGTCGGGGTGCTCGGCCAGGATCGCCCGACCGGCTTCGGTGAGGTCGGACGGAGACGGATGACAGATGCCGCCGTATGCCTCCATCTGGAGCCGGCGGTACGGCTTGGCGTCGAAGGACGCGCGAACCTGCCAGACCTCCACCTCGAGACCGAGCAGGGCGCCGGCGAACGACAGCGACGCGCCCCACTGACCCGCACCGGTCTCGGTGGTGAGCTTGGTGGTGCCCTCGAGCGCGTTGTAATAGGCCTGTGCCACAGCCGTGTCCGGCTTGTGCGATCCGACGGGGCTGACGCCCTCGTATTTGTAATAGATCCGTGCCGGTGTGCCGAGCACTCGCTCGAGCCGGTGTGCGCGCACCAGCGGCGACGGGCGCCACATGCCGTAGATCTCGCGGACCGTCTCGGGGATCTCGATGTACCGTTCCGTCGCGACCTCCTGTTCGATAAGGTTCGCGGGGAACAGCGGTGCCAGGTCTTCCGGTCCCAGTGGCTCACGTGTGCCGGGATGCAGGTGCGGCGGAACGGGTTCCGGAAGATCGGAGGCAAGGTTGTACCAGTGCGTGGGTACGGCCGAGGGAACCGAAACCCCCAGAGGTTCCAGCGATCGAGCCAGTTCGGTTCCGGTTACCGGGGACGTGGTCAAGTAACTCTCCTTCGTGGATGGATACGTCCCGAACATGCTGCGCTGTCCGCCGCCGCGAACGGGTGATTTTCCCGGTCCGCGCGTGTCACGATGGAGGGGCAACTCGGGAGTGAGGATGCCGGACCGTCGCGTGCGAAGCAGGGTCGTCCACACGGTCGCCCTGCTGGCGGCCGTCGTGACGGTCACCCTTGCGGTCCGGGTGGTCCCCGCGCCCGACACCCCCGCGACACCGTCGGAGCCGGGCGCAGGTGCGACGCGCGCCCTGATCATCCTCTCGGCGATCGCCGTCGTCGTCGCGGCGGTGGCGCTGGCGTCCGCCCTTCGCAGCGGCCGGCCGCGGGTCGCCCCCGACCCGCCGCCGGTAGGGTTCACCGGAAACACCGGCTCCTCGGTCTCGCGTCGGCACATTCTCGGATGGGCGGCGTTCGCCTCGCTCCTCGTGGCCGCGGCGTTCCTCCTCGGGTCCGTCGGTGGTGACGAGCCACCGGACCGTCAACCGTCGCCGGCGAGCCCGGCCGCCGACGACGGGGCCGACCGAACCGGCGAGTCCGTGCCCACCGAGACTCGTCCGCCGCCCGACCTGGTGGACGAGACCCGCGAGGACCTGACGGAATTGTGGACCGCGGCAGCGATTGCCGGTCCGATACTGGTGACCGTGCTGATCCTCGGCGCCGTGGCCCGGCGCCCCCTCCGGTCGCGGGTCGGGGCCTGGACCGCGGCGAGTTCCCCCGACGGTCCGGCTGCCTCGCAGTCGCTGGCCCGGGCAGCGGAGGAAGGTCTCGCCGTGGTCGTGGCCCCGAGTCTGCCGCCGCGTGAGGCCATCATCGCCAGTTACGCCGCCATGGAAGATGCGCTGCGCGAGGCGCCGGGCGCCGAACCGCGGGAGTCGGACACCCCGTCCGAAGTGCTGGCTCGCGCAGTGCAACTCGGAGCGCTGCGCTTCGAGGCGGCGGCGCCGCTGGTGCGGCTGTTCTCCGAGGCACGGTTCAGCCTGCATCCGATGGGCGAACAGCACCGTGACGAGGCCGCCGATCTGCTCCGGCGTGTGCTCGACGACCTGGGGAGCGACGCGTGCTCGCCGTCGCGGTAGCCGGTGTCGGGGCAGTGCTGGCCGTGGAGGTCCCGCTGGTGGCCGCCGGCCGGTACAGTGCGGCCGTGCTGATCGCGGGAGCGGTGACCGCGCTGGTGCTCTTCGAGATTCGACGACGGATGGCACCCGGGGACGTCGAGGATCAGCCGCCGGGACCGGAGGCGGAGCGGGCCGAGGCGACGGCCCGCTGGATGGCACGGACGGAATCATTGATCAGCTGGGCGGACGGTACGCGCGGCGACTGGGACCACCATCTGCGTCCGCTCCTGGCGCGCGAGTTCCAGCAGTCCACCGGACAGCGGCAGGGACTCGACCCCGCCGACACCGCAGCCGCGGGTGAGGTGTTCTTCGGCGACTTGTGGCAGTGGGTCGATCCCGAGTGCGTGCAGCGCTCCGACAGGGCCGCACCCGGGCCGGGCCGGGACGTGCTGGACCGGATCCTGCAACGGCTGGAGCAGCTGTGACGATGCCCGCCGAGGTCACCACCGCGCGCGCCCACGCGGTGCTGGCGGAGGTCGAACGGGCGGTGGTCGGCAAACACGACGAACTCACGTCGATCCTGCTCGCGGTACTCGCCGGCGGGCACGTGCTCATCGAGGATCTGCCCGGACTCGGAAAGACCTTGGTGGCACGATCTTTCGCTGCCGCGCTCGGGCTCGACTTCACGCGGGTCCAGTTCACCCCCGACCTGCTGCCCGCCGACCTGCTCGGCGCCACCATCTACGACATGCCGTCGGGTCGGTTCGAATTTCGTCCGGGCCCGATCTTCACCAACCTGCTTCTCGCCGACGAGATCAACCGCACTCCACCCAAGACCCAGGCCGCACTGCTCGAGGCGATGGCGGAGGGGCAGGTCAGCGTCGACGGCACCACCCGGATCCTGCCGCGTCCCTTCATCGTGCTCGCCACCGACAATCCCATCGAGTACGAGGGCACCTACCCGTTACCCGAGGCGCAGCTGGACCGGTTCGCGCTCCGCCTGCGACTGGGATATCTCACCGAGACCGACGAGCACGAGATGCTGCGCCGACGGCTCGACCGGGGATCCGCCGCCGTCGTCGTCGAGCAGGTGGTCGATGCGGCCGACCTCCTGGCGATGCGCGAATCGCTCGAGCAGGTCAGTGTTCATCACGACGTCCTCGGGTATGTCGTCGCGCTCGCGAACGCCACCCGGCATCACCCGCAGGTCGAGGTCGGGGCCAGCCCCCGCGCCGAACTCGACCTCGTACAGCTGGCGCGGGCGCGCGCCCTGCTCTCGGGCCGGGACTTCGTCATTCCCGAGGACATCAAAGCCCTGGCCGTTCCCGCTGTCGCGCACCGCATCAGCCTGCGCCCGGAGATGTGGGTGCGCCGCATCCGCAGCGACGACGTCCTCGCGGAACTGTTGCGCCGTCTCCCCGCGCCGAGGGCACGATGACGGAGCACCAGCTGACGTGGCGGGCATCGCCGGCAGCCCTCGCACTGACGACCTGCGCCGCCGTGGCATTGACGGCGGGTGTCGTGGGGCGGTGGTGGGAACTGATCGTGTTCGCCGCCCCGATGCTGGGAGCGCTCGGCACGGTGATGTGGTTGCCCCGTCCGGCCATCGGCGTCCGGGTCGAGGCGTCGGCACGCATGCTGCGGTGTTTCGAATCAGAGTCCGTGCACTTCTCGGTGGACGTGACGGCCTGCGGTGGTGCGGCGGAACTCGAGGTGGCACCGGCGCCGTCCGACGGCTACACGGTCGAGCCGGTCGGCGACGGCGACTACGTGGTGTCGGCGGACCGGTGGGGCCGGTACGAATCCGCACTGACGGTCACGGCACGTGCCGGCGGCGGCCTGCTCACCGCTTTGCTACCGGTTCCCGTCACGGAGCTGCGGGTGTTCCCGTTGGCGCCGCCGATGCCGACTCCGTTGCCCCACGCCACACTTCCGGACCGAATCGGCGCACACCGCACCCGCCGATTCGGTTCGGGCGTCGAGTTCGGGGACATCCGCCCGCACGCGCCGGGAGACCCGCTGCGGAGCGTCAACTGGCCGGTGAGTGCCCGCCGCGGCCGGCTCCACGTCACCGAACGGATCATGGACCGCGCCGCGGACGTCGTCGCCGTCCTCGACACCACCCCGCAGGCACCGGGCCCCGCGTCGGAGAGCCTGCACCGGACCGTGCGCGGGGCGACGCAGGTGGTGCAGACGGCCCTGCAGCGCGGCGACCGGGCCGGGGTCGTCGTTCACGGGCTCCGGCTGCGATGGCTCGGCGCCGACATCGGGCGCAGGCAGTTCTACCGAATCCTCGACACCGTGCTCGACTCCGAGGCCGGCGCCGCCGAAGGCACACTCGTCCCGAGGGTCGCGCTGCCGCCGAGGGCCGTGGTCATCGCGTTCTCCACCATGCTGGACACCAACTTCGCGCTGTCGCTGCTGGAGCTGAGGCGGCGCGGTCACGTCGTCGTGGCCGTCGACGTGCTCCGCGGCCCGCCGTTCGAGTACGAACTCGATCCGATGACCGGCAGGATGTGGCGGCTCGAGCGGCGGAACATGTACCGGAACATGGGCGTTCTCGGGGTCCCGGTGGTGGCGTGGGACGACGATTCCGCACTGGATCTGGCGCTGGCCCTCGCCGATCGTGCCCGCCGGCGGTCGGGGGCACTCCGATGAGATGGATTGCGGTGGTCGTGGTGCAGGCGGCGCTGGTCGCGCTCGTCCTGGGCAACGCGTCCGCGTTCGCGGCGGCCGCCGCGGGTGTCGCGGCGACGGGACTGTTGCTCGTCGCGTACACCGGCCTCGCACCGGGAATCTCGACGCTGCTGCTGGGCGCGGTTGTCACCGGTGCTGCGGCGTCTCTGGCAGCGGCACTGCCGGACGGGCCGGCATGGGTGTCCCTGCTCGGGCCGGTTGCGGCGGTGGTGCTGTTCCTCGTCGCGGTGTGGCCGTACGTCGCCAGGCGCACCCGCACGGCCGAGGATCAGAACCGGCGGATGCTGTAGATGTGGAACTGCGACAGCGGCGCCAGACCTACGGGCACGCCGCGCCCGTACGCATTGAAGACCTGACCGAAGCCGGCGTAGATACCGATGTGCGACGCGTCCGGGTTGAGCACCACGATGTCGCCGGGAGCCAGCGCCCACAGCGGAATGGGTGCGCCGACCTCGGCCTGCTCCCACGTGGTGCGTGGCAGATTCACCCCGCCTGCCGGAATGCCCACTGCACCAGCCCCGAGCAGTCCCACGCGTCCGGACCCGTCCCACCCCACAGATAGGGCTTGCCCGTCTGGGTCGTCGCGGCGGCGAGCGCGGCCAGCCCGGTCGGGGTGGGAATGGGCGTCGGGAGAACGGAAGAACCCATCGAACTGCCGCCGGTGCTGCCGCTGTCGGAACTCCCCGCCACCGGTGCGGCGTTCGCGGGAAGGGCGACGAGGGCGGTCGCACAGAACGCGAGAGCACCGGCAACGGCAGCGCGCCGCACGGGACGGAGATGTCTGCGCTGGGACACGAGGTCCCCCCTTTGTTCGCTACTGCTCGTGGAGAGCCGTGGAACCGCCCCGACCATCGGTTGACACGTCTCGATGAGGTCACGGAAAGCGTACAAAGTGTTGCGGCATCGTGCCTGATAATTGCGAATATCCGTCCGAACTGGGCAGATTCGGTCAAATTTCGGTAACTGTCACCCCTGGGCCAGGGTCAGCACCACGTCTGCCAGGGCCGGAGCATGATCACGCTCGGGAACCGTGGCCGAGATGAGGAGGCAGCCCTCTTCCCGCCAGATCCGCGTGTGCAGCGTCTCGCCGGGAAAAACCACGCCCGCGAACCGGACTCGGAACCCCGCGACCTGCGACGCGTCCGAGTCGAGCACCGCGTCGACGGCCGCTTTGCACACCATCCCGTAGGTGCACAGGCCGTGCAGAATCGGGGCGGGAAACCCTGCGGCGGAAGCGAACTTCGGGTCGGAATGCAGGGGGTTGCGGTCACCGCACATCCGGTACATCAGCGCCTGCTGCGGAAGGACAGGGGTGTCGACCTCGACGTCGGCAGGCCGGTCGGGCAACTCGACGGACTGCGACGGGCCGCGCTCACCCCCGAAACCGCCTTCCCCGCGGGCGAAGATGGACGACCGCCCGGTCCACAGGGGAGTGCCGTCGAGGTCGGTGGTCGTCGATTCCTGCACGATGACGGCGGCCTTGCCCTTGTCCCACACCTCGGCGATACGGGTGGTGGTGCGGGCCTTGCCCTCCGGGGGAATCGGCTGGTGCACGGTCACTTCCTGGCTGCCGTGGACCACGTTTGCGAGGTCGATCTCGACTCCCGGGAACGACACACGCGGGGCCTCGGTCGCGTGGAAATTCGCGGCCACCGTGGCGAACGTGGGGAGCACCTGCGGCTTCCCGTCGGTGAGGTACCGCAACTCCTTCTCGTCGAGCGGACGGGATCCGGCACCGAGAGCCAGGTGGTAGTGCTGCACGTCGGAACTGGTCCAGGAGAACTCCTGAACGGGCAGTTCGGCTCCGATGGCGATGTTCGGATCAATGGGCATTGGTGGTGTCTCCGGTGAGTGACGTCGGGGAATCGGCCTGGGAGGACTTGTCGAGGATATCGAGAACCGCGAGATAGCCGAACGTCATCGCCGGGCCGATGGTCGCGCCGGGGCCGGCGTAGGTGTGGCCCATCACCGGGCCGCTGGCATTGCCCACCGCATAGAGGTTCTCGATCGTGCTGCCGTCCTCCCGCAGCACGCGGGCGTTGCGGTCGGTGCGGAGACCGCCCTTGGTGCCGAGGTCGCCCGGGACCATCTTGACGGCGAAGAACGGCGCCTTCGCGAGCGTCCCGAGGCTCGGATTGGGCTTGTTGCGGGGATCCCCGTAGTAGTGGTCGTAACCGCTCTCACCACGGCCGAAGTCCTCGTCCTTGCCGTTCCGGGCGAAAGTGTTGAAACGCGAGACCGTTTCGGTGAGTGCGTCGACCGGCACGCCGATCTTCCCGGCCAGCTCGGCGACGGTGCCCGCCTTGACGATCACACCGGCCTTCAGCCAGCGACCGGGGAACGGGGAGCGCGGCGTGACTCCGGCGAACGCATACCGGTCGCGGTAACGCTGGTCGAGGACGAGCCAGCACGGCACGTTCTCGCCCGGTCCGTCGCCCTGGCCGTGTGTGCCGCCGTACATCGCGTGCGTCGCCTCGACGTACGGCGCGGATTCGTTGACGAAGCGCTTGCCGGATTCGTTGATCATGATGCAGCCGGGCAGGCTCCGCTCGGACAGCGCGAACCACGGGCCGCCGGTGAGCGGGATGGACGGTCCCCACCAGGCGTCTTCCATCAGATCGAGCGCGGCGCCGAGCTTTTCGCCCGCCCAGATGCCGTCGCCCGTGTTGGCCTTCGCGCCGACGGTCCATTCGGTGCCGATCGGTGCCCGCTGGTACTTCTTGCGGGCCTCGTCGTTGTGCTCGAATCCGCCCGACGCGATCACGACGCCGCGGCGAGCCCGGAACACCTGTGGCTGTCCGTCGACCGTGGCGTTGACGCCCTTGACCACGCCGTCCTCCACGTACAGGTCGGTGAGCGGGGTGTCGAGCAGGATCGGGACGCCGGCGGCCTTCAGTCCGGCCTGCAGTCCGGCGACGAGCGCCTGACCGCGGACGAGCAGGCGCTTCCCGGTGAGCTTGGCGCCGAGGAATCGGAGCCCGACCCGGGCCGCGCGCAGCGGGCCGCGGGGGTTGCGCATCAGCAGGTTCAGCCAGCGGTAATCGGCTTGGGTGATCACGAAATTCGACGGGGCCTTGACGTAATCGGGTTCGAGCTTCGCGAGGTCGGCGCCGAGCTTCCTGCCGTCGAAGGGTGTCGGCTCGACGGACCGTCCGCCGAGCCGTCCGCCGGGGGCCTCGGGGTAGTAGTCGGAGTATTCGGGCACCCACTGCAGTTTCAGCGGGCTGTTCTTCAGCACGAACGACAGCATCTCGGGGCCGCGGTCGATGTAGGCGTCGATCCGGTCCTTCGGGACGACGTCGCCGATGATGCTGTGCAGGTAGGTCCGCGCGGCGTCCGTGGTGTCCTCGACTCCCGCGGCGATCAGCGCCTCGTTGTTCGGGATCCACACGCCACCGCCGGAGCGTGCGGTGGAGCCGCCGAAGTGCGGCGCCTTTTCGAGGATGACGACGCTGAGTCCCTTGTGGGCGGCGGTCAGGGCCGCGGTCATTCCACCGGCACCGCTACCGACGACCACGATGTCGTATTCGTGCTTGCTCATGTAGAACACGTTATAGAATGATGGGGTTGTCAGTCCATCCTTTCTGCCAGGAAGTATTACTGACGCCAACAAACAAGAACGAAACACGTTGCAGTGGAAACCGGTGGGCGTGCGCACGCAAACGAACTTCAGGGAAGGTCCTCAACCATGCTCTCGACGCAACTACGCACCGAGTTGGCGAATCAGCTCGACGCCGCGGAACGGGGCCGTGCTCCCATCGGCCCCCTGACCGCGGACCACCCCGACATCGACGTCGTCGACGCCTACGAGATCCAGTTGATCAACATCCGCCGCCGGCTGCAGGACGGAGCGAAGGTCGTCGGGCACAAGGTCGGCCTGTCGTCCCTCGCCATGCAGCAGATGATGGGCGTCGACGAACCCGACTACGGCCACCTGCTCGCCGACATGGAGGTCTTCGAGGACCAGCCCGTCGACACGGCGCGGTTCTGCTTCCCGCGCGTCGAGGTCGAGGTCGCGTTCGTGCTGGGCGCCGACCTCCCCGGCGCAGGCTGCACCGAGCAGGACGTCCTGGACGCCACCGTGGCGTTCGCGCCGTCCATCGAGCTGATCGACAGCCGGATCACCGATTGGAAGATCACACTGCCCGACACGATCGCGGACAACGCGTCGTCCGCCGGTTTCGTGCTCGGGAAGAACCGGGTGCGGCCCGCGGACATCGACATCACAGCCATCGACGCCGTGCTGACGAGCAACGGCGAGACCAAGGCCGAGGGGCGCAGCGACGCGGTGCTCGGCAATCCGGTGACGGCCGTCGCCTGGCTCGCGCAGAAGGTCGAGAGCTTCGGCGTCCGGCTGAAGGCCGGCGACATCGTGCTGCCCGGATCGTGCACCCGCGCCATCGGCGCGCATCCGGGCGATCACTTCCGCGCCGAGTTCAGTGGGCTCGGCTCCGTATCCCTGCAGTTCAAGTAGGAGTTTGTTCATGACAAAGGCAAGTGTGGCGATCGTCGGTTCGGGCAACATCAGCACCGACCTGCTCTACAAGCTGCAACGATCCGAGTGGCTCGAACCCCGGTGGATGATCGGGATCGACCCCGAGAGCGAGGGCCTGGCACGGGCCCGCAAGATGGGGCTGGAGACGTCGGCCGAGGGTGTCGACTGGTTGCTGAACCAGCCGGAGAAACCCGATCTCGTCTTCGAGGCCACGTCCGCGTACGTGCATCGGGAGGCAGCGCCGCGGTACGAGGCCGCCGGCATCCGGGCCGTCGACCTGACACCCGCCGCCGTCGGACCGGCCGTGGTCCCGCCGGCGAACCTGCGCGAGCACCTCGGCGCCCCCAACGTCAACATGATCACGTGCGGAGGTCAGGCCACGATCCCGATCGTGTACGCCGTCTCCCGCATCGTCGACGTGCCCTACGCCGAGATCGTCGCGTCGGTGGCGTCCGTCTCCGCGGGCCCGGGCACCCGCGCCAACATCGACGAGTTCACCAAGACCACCAGCCGCGGCATCGAGACCATCGGCGGAGCGCAGCGCGGCAAGGCCATCATCATCCTCAACCCGGCCGACCCGCCGATGATCATGCGGGACACGATCTTCTGCGCGATCCCCGAGGACGCCGACCGCGCCGCCATCACCGATTCCATCCACCGCGTCGTCGCGGACATCCAGCAATACGTCCCCGGCTACCGGCTGCTCAACGAACCGCAGTTCGACGACCCGAGCGTCGTGTCGGGCGGGCAGGCGACGGTCACGACGTTCGTCGAGGTCGAGGGCGCAGGCGACTTCCTGCCCCCGTACGCGGGCAACCTCGACATCATGACCGCGGCGGCAACCAAGGTGGGCGAGGAGATCGCCCAGAAGCTCCTGAGTGTGGAGGCATGAGCACTATGGTCCATTTCGACGCCAGTTGGGACATCCGAGTCACCGACACCTCGCTGAGGGACGGTTCGCACCACAAGCGGCACCAATTCACCGGTGAGGAGGTCCGGGCCATCGTCGGTGCGCTCGACAACGCCGGGGTCCCGGTCATCGAGGTGACGCACGGCGACGGACTGGGTGGGTCCTCGTTCAACTACGGGTTCTCCAAGGTCCCGGAGCAGGAACTCATCTCGATCGCCGTCGACACGGCGAAGAACGCGAAGATCGCCTTCCTCATGCTGCCGGGGCTCGGCATCAAGGACGACATCATCGTCGCCCAGGACAACGGCGCCTCGATCTGCCGCATCGCCACGCACTGCACCGAGGCGGACGTGTCCATCCAGCACTTCGGGCTGGCCCGCGACCGCGGTCTCGAGACCGTCGGCTTCCTGATGATGGCGCATTCGATCGCACCGGAAAAGCTCGCCAAGCAGGCCCGGATCATGGCCGACGCCGGCTGCCAGTGCGTGTACGTGGTCGACTCCGCTGGCGCGCTCGTGCTCGAGCAGGTGTCGGACCGCGTCGAGGCGCTGGTGCAGGAACTCGGCTCGGACGCCCAGGTGGGTTTCCACGGTCACGAGAACCTCGGACTCGGTGTGGCCAACTCGATCGCCGCCGTCCGGGCAGGGGCCAAGCAGATCGACGGCAGCACAAGACGATTCGGCGCCGGTGCCGGTAACGCGCCGGTCGAGGCGTTCGTCGGCGTGTGCGACAAGATCGGCGTCAAGACGGGGATCGACTTCTTCGCGATCGCCGACGCCGCCGAGGACGTGGTGCGTCCGGCGATGCCCGCCGAATGTCTCCTCGACCGTCAGGCGCTGATGATGGGGTACGCCGGCGTCTACTCGAGCTTCCTCAAGCACGCCGAACGCCAGGCCGAACGGTACGGCGTCTCGTCCGCCGAACTGCTCGTCCGCGCCGGCAAGCGCAAGCTCGTCGGCGGCCAGGAAGATCAGCTCATCGACATCGCGCTCGAACTGCAGCGCGAGCGGGCTGCGGCTGCGCCGCCCGTGAGTACTTCTTAACGTCGGGCGGTTGATAAGTACTCACGGGTCAGCGGGCGGTCTCCCACAGCCCGACGACGTTGCCCTCGGAGTCGGTGAAGTATGCGGCGAATCCCATGTTCCCGACGGGGGTCCTGCCGGTGACGGTCTTGCCACCGAGGGATTCGATCCTTTCGAGGGCGGATTCGATGCTCTCGACGTCGACGGTGACCACGGGAGAGGTCACCTCCCCGCGCTGCATCATGCCGCCGTTGATGTAACCCGGTTCGTCGGGCATGCCGCTCTCACCGACGGGTCCGGTGGTGACCATGCTGTAGTCCATGTCGGGGATCTCGGCGATGGCCCACCCGAATGCGTCCCGATAGAACGCTCGTGCGCGGTCACCGTCGTCGAAGGGGATCTCGAAGTGCACGATTCGGCCTGTCATGGCACGCCTCCGGTTCGGCTGGAACCGCCGTATCCGACGGCACATCCAGCCTAAGCGCCCGACGAATGTCACATCGGGCGCCGCATCCGCCGCAGCGGCACCGACGACTATTCGACGCGATCTCGCACGTCGATGAACCCCTCCATCACCGCGTGGTTGATGCTGTCCCACAGTCGCGGGCACCCCTCGCGGAGCGCGGTGGACTGTCCCTCGCCGACGGCGTCCCGAAACGTCGGGCACGTCTTCGCAGGGTCGTCCGTCCACTGGACGCTTGTGTGCTTGAGGCTGTTCTTGCGCACCAGCACACAGGTTCCGCACGTACGGCACTCGACTTCGTTCATGCCGTCGTCGAGGTAATTGGCCTTGTCGGCCAACGTTTGCGCATGAATGGCCTCGAGCCGAGCAGGCTGCCCGGCGAAGTCGGGAGCTTTGGCCCATTCGGTCGAGGCACTCATGATCAGACCTGCGCTTCCGTGTTCTCGGACCGCGCCGCAGTCGTACTCTCGGGCCCCTCGGCGGCCTCCCGCTCGGCCTTCTGACGGGCCAGGTTCTCCTCGACCTCGTGCTGCCAGGCCTCGTTGGCCTTGGTGGTGTCGACCTCGAACTCGAAGCGCTGCGTCATCTTGTCGGTGACGTCGGCGACGTCGACGTAGAACTGGTCGTACCAGCGTCGCAGCTGGTAGACCGGACCGTCCTCGTCGCAGAGCAGGGGGTTGTCGATCTTGGTCTTGTTCTTCCAGATCTCGACGTCCTGCAGGAATCCCTCGGCGATGCCCTCGGTAAACTTCGCGGCCAGCTTGTCGGCTGTTTCGTCGTCGATGCCGGTCGGCTTCTTGACGGTGACGCCGTACTGGAGCATGAACGAATTGTTCGTCACCGGATAGTGGCAGTTGATGAGGACGCTCTCGACCTCGTACCCGCCGTAGCTGTTCCACAGCGGATTGATCATGTAGGACGGCCCGTAGTACGCGGCCTCGGAGCGCAGCAGTGATTCCATGCCGTACTGCGTCGCCATCCCGACGTCCGGGCGACCCTTCGTGTTGAGGTACTGCGTTGCGATGTGGCCTTCGAAGACGTTCTTGAAGTACGTCGGGAATGCGTAGTGGATGTAGAAGAAGTGCGCCATGTCGACCACGTTGTCGATGATCTCGCGGCAGTTGGACCCTTCGATCAGCATCGAGTTCCAGGTCCAGTCGGTCCATTCGTCGCTGTAGGCGCCCTCGATGCGGGGGATGGTCACGTTCTCCGGCGGGGGATTGCCCTCCGGGTCGTTCCAGACGAACAGCTGACCGTTCTGCTCGAGGGTGAGCCACGCCCGGGTGCGGGCGATCGGGGGAACCCGGCGGGCGTAGGGAATGCTGGTGCACTTGCCGTTGCCGCCCCAGCGCCAGTCGTGGAACGGGCAGGCCACGGAGTCGCCCTTCACGGTGCCCTGCGACAGGTCGCCGCCCATGTGCCGGCAATACGCGTCCAGAACCTTCAGTTCGCCCTTGCTGTCGGCGAAGACGACGAGTTTGGTGCCGAATGCCTCGATCGAATGCGGTTTGCCGTCCTTGAACGTCTTGGTCAAACCGAGGCAGTGCCAACCACGCGCGAAGCGGGTCTGGACCGTGCCCACATCGATCTCGCGAATCTGCGCCATTGTGCCCTCACATCCCTTCATGCTGTTAGTAGAACACGTTATAGAACTTCGACACGATCCGCCAGATTTTCGGGGGCTTTCTTCCAGACCCGGGCCGTCAAACAGCACCTTTGCCGGTATCTCGACATAAATGGGAACGTGTTCTAGTCTCAGAAGATAAGTGAACCATCGAACGAGACAGGAGCGTCCTGTGGGTGACCATGACAGTCACGAGGTGATGCAGCGGCTCGACGCACTACTGCCGACGCTGCGAGAGCGTGCGCAGGAGACCGAGGATCTACGTCGTATCCCCGACGATTCCATGAAGGCGCTCCAGGAGACCGGATTCTTCCGGTTGCTCCAGCCTGAACAGTGGGGTGGTTACCAAGCGGATCCGGTGCTGTTCTACTCCGCGGTGCGGAAGATCGCGAGCGCCTGCGGTTCCACCGGCTGGGTCTCGTCGATCATCGGTGTCCACAACTGGCACCTCGCCCTGTTCTCGCAGCAGGCTCAGGAAGACGTGTGGGGTAACGACACCGACGTCCGGATCTCGTCGTCGTACGCGCCGATGGGCGCGGGACAGGTCGTCGACGGCGGATACACGGTCAACGGTGCCTGGGCCTGGTCGTCCGGCTGTGATCACGCCAGCTGGGCAGTGCTCGGTGGGCCCGTCATCAAGGACGGCCGCCCCGTCGATTTCGTCAGCTTCCTCATCCCGCGCGAGGACTACCGGATCGACGACGTGTGGAATGTCGTGGGACTCCGCGGAACCGGAAGTAACACCGTGGTGGTGGAGGACGTCTTCGTCCCGACGCACCGCGTTCTCAGCTTCAAGGCGATGAGCAACCTCACCGCACCCGGGCTCGAGCGCAATACCGCGCCCGTCTACAAGATGCCCTGGGGAACAATCCATCCCACCACCATCTCCGCGCCGATCGTCGGGATGGCCTACGGCGCCTACGACGCGCACGTCGAACATCAGGGAAAGCGCGTCCGCGCGGCGTTCGCCGGCGAGAAGGCGAAGGACGACCCGTTCGCCAAGGTTCGCATCGCCGAGGCGTCGAGTGACATCGACGCCGCCTGGCGCCAGCTGTCCGGGAACGTCGCCGACGAATACGCACTGCTCGTCGCGGGTGAGGAAGTGCCGTTCGAGCTGCGGCTGCGGGCACGCCGCGACCAGGTGCGCGCGACGGGCCGCGCCATTTCGTCCATCGACAAACTATTCGAGAGCTCGGGGGCCACCGCGCTGGCCAACGGCACGCCGCTGCAGCGTTTCTGGCGGGACGCGCACGCCGGACGCGTCCACGCGGCCAACGATCCCGAGCGCGCCTACGTCATGTACGGCACAGGCGAATTCGGACTGCCCATCACCGACACGATGGTCTAGGAGAACACGTGACGACTACCGAAGAGGCCCTCACGTTCGAGTCCACCTCGAAGTTCGCCCAGGTCCGGCCCGACCTGAAGTTGCACTACCACGAGGCCGGGATCGGCAACGACACCACGATCGTGCTGCTGCACGGCGGCGGGCCGGGCGCTTCGTCGTGGTCGAACTTCGCCAGGAACATCCCGGTTCTCGCCGAGAAGTTCCACGTGCTCGCCGTCGACCAGCCGGGCTACGGGTTGTCGGACAAGCCGACCGAGCACCCGCAGTACTTCGTGCACAGTGCGTCCGCGTTGAAGGATCTGCTCGACACCCTCGACATCGGCGGGCGTGTCCACCTGCTCGGCAACTCCCTCGGTGGCGGTGCCGCAGTGCGTTTCGCGCTGGACTACCCGGACCGCGCGGGCCGACTGGTGCTCATGGGCCCGGGCGGACTCAGCGTCAACCTGTTCGCCCCGGACCCGACCGAGGGCGTCAAGAACCTCGGCAAGTTCGGCTACCAACCCACCCGTGAGAACCTCGAGGCGTTCCTGCGCATCATGGTGTTCGACCAGAAGTTGATCACCGACGAACTGATCGACGAACGCTTCGCCGCGGCGAGTACACCCGAGTCGATCGCCGCCGCCAAGGCGATGGGAAAGTCGTTCTCCTCGGCCGACTTCGAACTGGGAATGCTGTGGCGCGAGGCGTACAAGCTGCGCCAGCGCGTGCTGCTGATCTGGGGGCGCGAAGACCGGGTCAACCCGCTCGACGGGGCGCTGGTGGCGCTGAAGATGATTCCGCGGGCGCAGTTGCACGTCTTCGGCGGGTGTGGGCACTGGGCGCAGCTGGAGAAGTTCGACGAGTTCAACCGTCTGGCAACCGATTTCCTTCTGGACGGGGGTAAGTGATGAGTATTCGTTCACTGGCGTACATGCGCATCGAGGCCACCGACATGGCCGCGTGGCGCGAATACGGTCTCAAGGTGCTCGGCATGGTCGAGGGCAAGGGCTCCGACCCGGACGCCCTGTATCTGCGGATGGACGACTTCCCGGCTCGCCTCGTGATCTTCCCCGGGGAGCACGACAGGCTGTCGGTGTCGGGCTGGGAGACGGCCAATGCCGCGGAGCTTCAGGAGGTCCGTGACAACCTGTCGGCGGCCGGCGTCGCGTTCAAGGAGGGGACGGCCGAGCAGCTGCAGGACCGCAGGGTCGACGAGCTGATCACGTTCGAGGACCCGTCGGGCAACACGCTCGAGGCGTTCCACGGCGCGGCCCTGGAGCATCGCCGGGTGGTCAGCCCGTACGGGCACAAGTTCGTCACCGGTGAGCAGGGCCTCGGGCACGTCGTCCTCTCGACCACGGACGACGAGGCGTCGCTGCGCTTCTACCGCGACGTCCTCGGTTTCCGCCTGCGCGACTCGATGCGGTTGCCCCCGCAGATGGTCGGGCGGCCGGCGGACGGCAAGCCGGCGTGGTTGCGGTTCTTCGGCTGCAACCCGCGGCACCACAGCCTCGCGTTCCTGCCGATGCCGACGCCCAGCGGCATCGTGCACCTGATGATCGAGGTCGAGAACTCCGACGACGTCGGATTGTGCCTCGACCGCGCGCTCCGCAAGAAGGTCAAGATGTCGGCCACGCTCGGCCGCCACGTCAACGACCTGATGCTGTCGTTCTACATGAAGACCCCCGGCGGCTTCGACATCGAATTCGGTTGCGAGGGACGCCAGGTGGAGGACGAGAGCTGGATCGCGAGGGAGAGCACGGCCGTCAGCCTGTGGGGTCACGACTTCAGCGTCGGGATGCAGCCGTGAGTGAGGTGACCGAGGACGGGGCCGTCGCGGCCGAGGCGATCGATCCGCGACGGTTCCGGACGGTGCTCGGCCAGTTCTGCACCGGCGTCACCATCATCACGACGATCGACGACGGCGTGCCCGTGGGGTTCGCGTGCCAGTCGTTCGCCGCGCTGTCGCTCGAACCCCCGCTCGTGCTGTTCTGCCCGACCAAGACGTCGCGGTCGTGGGCGGCGATCGAGCGCAGTGGCATCTTCTGCGTCAACGTGCTCGCGGAAGAACAACAGTCGACGTGCGCCCGCTTCGGTTCCCGGGACCCGGACAAGTTCGCCGGGATCGACTGGACGGAGTCGCCGCTGGGCTCGCCGATCCTCACCGGTTCGCTCGCCCACATCGATTGCTCGCTCGAGAGCGTGCACGACGGCGGCGACCACTGGGTCGCGTTCGGCCGGGTCTCCTCCCTGAGTGAGATCAGGGAGGAGCGACCGTTGCTGTTCTACCGCGGGCAGTACACCGGCATCGAGCCGGACAAGACGGTGCCTGCGCCGTGGCGCGACGACCTCGAGGCGTTCCTCACGACGTCGTCGGAAGACACCTGGCTCTAGTTCCTAGACGGCGACACCGATGTACTTCGTCTCGAGGAATTCGTCGATGCCGATGGTCCCGCCTTCGCGTCCGAGCCCGGATTCCTTCACACCGCCGAACGGCGCGGCCGGGTTCGACACCACACCCTGATTGAGCCCGACCATGCCCGACTCCAGCGCCTCGCACACACGGATGCCGCGCTTGAGGCTCTCGGTGTACACGTAGGCCACCAGCCCGTACGGGGTGTCGTTGGCCCGCTCGACGGCCTCGGCCTCGGTCTCGAACGTGCTGATCGCGGCCACCGGGCCGAAGATCTCGTTGTGGCACATCTCGGCGTCGTCGGGCACACCCGTCAGGACCGTCGCCGGGTAGAAGTTGCCCGGACGGTCGAGTGCCTCGCCGCCGGTGAGCACCGAGGCGCCGCGGTCGACCGCGTCCGCGACGAGACTGCTCACCTTCGCGACGGCCGCCTCGTCGATCAGCGGTCCGACCACGACGCCGTCCTCCGTGCCGCGCCCGACGGGCAGGGCCTCCATCCGCTGTGTGAGTTTGCGCGTGAATTCCTCGGCGACCGAACTGTGCACGAGTATCCGGTTGGCAGCCGTGCAGGCCTGGCCGATGTTGCGCATCTTCGCCGCCATGGCCCCGTCGACGGCGTCGTCGAGATTCGCGTCGTCGAAGACGAGGAACGGCGCGTTGCCGCCCAATTCCATGGACGTGCGCATCACCGTGCGGGCGCACAGTTCGAGCAGATGCTTTCCGACCTTGGTCGAACCGGTGAACGACAGCTTGCGGGCCCTGCCGTCGAGGATGAGGGGAGTGATCACCTCGTCGGGGCTGGACGTGGTGACGACGTTGACGACGCCGTCCGGCAGCCCGGCCTCGGTGAGGATGTCGGCGAGCGCCAGGATCGACAGCGGCGTCTGGGCCGCCGGCTTGATGACGGATGTACACCCGGCGGCGATCGCGGGCCCGATCTTGCGGGTGCCCATCGCCATCGGGAAGTTCCACGGGGTGATGAGCAGGCTCGGCCCCACGGGCTGGCGGGTCACGAGGAACCGCGACCCGCCGCCGGGCGCCGTCATGTAGCCGCCGTCGATGCGGACGGCCTCCTCGGCAAACCAGCGGAAGAACTCTGCGGCGTAGGCGATTTCGCCCCGCGCCTCGGTGAGTGGCTTGCCCATCTCGAGCGTCATGACCAGCGCGAGCCGGTCGACGTTCTCGAGCAGCAGCCGGTGCGCGTTCATGAGGATGGTGCTGCGTTCGCGGGGTGTCGTGGCCGCCCACGACGGTTGCGCCGCCACCGCCGCGTCGAGCGCCTCGCGGGCCTCCGCTGCGTCGGCGTCGGCGACCGTACACAGGATCTGTCCGGTGGACGGGTCGTGGACCGGCATGGTGCGGGCGCTGTCGCGCCACTTGCCGCCGATGAACAGGCCGGTCTGCACCGATGAGATTGCTGCTTCCTCGAGCATGATTTTTCCCCATTCTCCGTTGCCGAAGGGACGGTCCCCATGTTATACAGATTGTCAACAATCTGACAATGCACTTGCCGACATCCGCCGGCATCTACGCGTGGGAGGGTTCTCGTGACTCGGCTATCTCCACTGCTCGCACAGGCCACACCCGTGACGGTCGATCACGGTGAAGGGTGCTACCTCTACGGCACCGACGGCAGGCGCTATCTCGACTTCACCGCGGGCATCGGCGTCACCAGTACCGGGCACTGCCACCCGCACGTCGTGGAAGCCGCGCGCAGGCAGGTCGGCTCCCTGATCCACGGCCAGTACACGACGGTCATGCACCAGCCGATGCTCGAACTGGTCGATCGGCTGGGGTCGGTGCTGCCCCCGGGGCTCGACTCGCTGTTCTTCGCGAACTCGGGGAGCGAGGCCGTCGAGGCGTCGCTGCGACTGTCGCGGCAGGCGACCGGCCGCCCCAACGTGATCGTCTTCCACGGCGGCTTCCACGGACGCACGGTCGCGACGGCGACGATGACCACGTCCGGCACCCGGTTCTCGGCCGGCTTCAGCCCGCTGATGGGCGGCGTGCATGTGGCACCGTTCCCCAACGCCTACCGCTACGGCTGGTCCGAGGAGGAGGCGACCGCGTTCGCGCTGAAGGAACTCGACTACATCTTCGCGACGCTCACCGCGCCGAACGAGACGGCGGCGTTCGTCGTCGAGCCCGTTCTCGGTGAGGGCGGGTACGTGCCCGGAAACACCGCGTTCTTCCAGGGTCTCCGCGAGCGCGCCGACCGGTACGGCATCCTGCTCGTCATCGACGAGATCCAGACCGGTTTCGGCCGCACCGGCAAGTTCTTCGGGCACCAGCACTTCGACGTCCGGCCCGATATCATCACCATCGCCAAGGGGCTGGCCAGCGGCTTCCCGCTGTCGGGCATCGCGGCGTCCGAGGAGCTCATGGCCAAGGGCTGGCCGGGGTCGCAGGGTGGAACATACGGCGGCAATGCCGTGTCCTGCGCGGCCGCGGTCGCGACACTCGAGGTGATCGAGAAGGAAGATCTCGTGGCCAACGCCGCCGCGCGGGGCGTCCAGTTGCTCGACGGTGCGCGCACGCGTGCCATCGACGGGATCGGCGACGTCCGTGGCCTCGGACTGCTCGTGGGCAGCGAGTTCACGGCCGCCGACGGCAGCGCGGACCGCGCGAAAGCGGCTGCGGCGCAGCAACTGGCCGCGAAGAAGGGGCTGCTGCTCTTGACCTGCGGCGCCCACATGAACGTGGTACGGATGATTCCACCGCTCATCGTGACGTCGGAACAGATCGAGGACGCCCTGAAGATCTGGTCCGAAGTACTCGACGAAGTGTGACAAGCACCCGTGAGTACTTGTTAACCGCGGGCGGTTAACAAGTACTCACGGCTCCGAAGGAGGACCTGTGGCTCGCTACATCACCATCAGCCTGGACAAGCGCGGCGTGACCTGCCGTGCCCGGCTTCTCGACGAGGACGCACCACTCACGTGCGACGCGGTGTGGGACGTGCTTCCGCAGAGCGGCGACGCGTACCACGCCAAGTACGCGCGCAACGAGGTGTACACGCTGATCCCGCGGATCACCGCGGCGCCGCGGCGGGAAAATCCCACCGTCACACCGATTCCCGGTGACGTGTGCCTGTTCGACTTCGAGCCCTGGGAAATCGGCAACTCGGCCTACGGGTACGAGCCGGGCTCCGAGGCGCACGCCGCGCAGGGCGCCACCGACCTCGCGATCTTCTACGGCCGCAACAACCTCCTGCTCAACGGCGACGTCGGCTGGGTGCCGGGCAACGTGTTCGCCGCCATCGAGGAGGGGCTGCCGGAATTGGCGGCCGCGTGCAACGACCTGTGGATGCGCGGGGTCGAAGGCGAGACGATGAGCTTCGCCCGGGCCTGACGTCGGCGCGACCGGTCCAGGGTGTGCAGTTTGGCCCTCGACGAGCGCCGGGGCGTCCACCACCATCGGACGATATGAAGCTGGACATCTATCAGATCGACGCATTCGCCGCCGGACCCTTCGAGGGAAACCCGGCGGCGGTCATGCCGCTGACCGACCGGCTGGACGACTCGGTTCTTCAGCAACTCGCCGAAGAGAACAATCTGTCCGAGACGGCGTTCTACACCGCTCAGCTTCCCGAGGACGCGGGACCTCACGACCCGGAGCGTCCTGCCTATCACCTGCGGTGGTTCACCCCTGCCGTCGAGGTGGACCTGTGTGGCCATGCCACCCTCGCCACGGCCGCACAGATCTTCGAGGACGTGCACCCGGACGCCGACCGCATCCAGTTCTGGACGCGCAGCGGTTGGCTGCACGTCGACCGTGGACCGGACGGGAAACTGGTGATGGATTTCCCGGCCGAGCCGCCGGTGCCGACCGCGGGCGATCCCCGGATCGTCGCAGCACTCGGCATTCCGGTGCGGGAGTGCCTGAAGGCCACCGACCTCGTGTTCGTGGCGGAATCCGAAGACGACATCGCGTCGATGGCCCCCGACTTCGCCGTGATCAGCCCGCTGAAGGTGCGGGGCATCGTCGTCACCGCAGCATCCGACGTCGAGGGACTCGATTTCGTGTCGCGATGGTTCGGCGCCGCGGCCGGCGTTCAGGAGGATCCGGTGACGGGGTCCGCGCACTCGCAGATCGCGCCGTACTGGGCTGACGTCCTGGGCAGAAACAGCCTTGTCGGACGCCAACTGTCGGCGCGGGGTGGAACCGTGCACTGCGAGGTGCGCGGGGACCGCGTCCACCTGTCCGGGGCGTACCGGCGGTACCTCCGGGGCACCGTCGAGTTCTAGCGCTAGCTGAAGACCTCCGAATACAGCGTCTCGATCTGGCCGGCGGTGGGCACGACCGGATTGTTGCCGGGCGATCCGGACGCCAGCGCCTGCTCTGCCATCAGCGGAATGAGGCCGTCCCAGGCATCGCGATCGATCCCGTATGCGAGCGGCGTCGGAACCTTCAGGTCGTGACACAGCGACGTCAGGGTCTCGACGAGGAACTGCGCGGCGACGGAATCGCCCGCCGATTCCGGTGCCGCGCCGAACGCACGCGCGCAGTCGGCGTAGCGGCTCTCCGCTCCCTTCACGGAGAACGCCGTGATCGCCGGAAGCAGCATGGCATTCGACAGTCCGTGTGCGACATGGAAATGCGCACCGATCGGCCTGCTCATCCCGTGCACCAGCGCCACGCTCGAGTTGGAGAACGCCATACCGGCCTGCATGGACGCGACCATCATCGCTTCTCTCGCGGTGCGGTCTTCACCGTCCGCGTACGCCATGCCGATGTGCTTGCCAATCGTGCGGATCGCGGAGAGCGCGAGTCCGTCGGTGAACGGCTGGGCCTTCTTGCTGACGTACGCCTCGATGGCGTGGGTGAGCGCATCGATGCCGGTGTCGGCGGTCAACCGCGGCGGCATCGACATCGTGAGTTCGAAATCCACGATCGCGGCGATCGGCAGGAAGGAGAGTCCCGGGCACAGCATCTTCTCGTCGGACGCGCTGTCGCTGATCACCGTGAACTGCGTCGCCTCCGAGCCGCTTCCGGCGGTGGTCGGTATCGCGATGATCGGCAGCGCCTTCCCGGTGTACACGTGGGGTGCCTTGTACGACCGCATCTCGCCGCCGTTCGCGGACAGCACGGCCAGTGCCTTCGCGGTGTCCATCGGACTACCGCCGCCGAACCCGATCACCGAATCCGCGTTGTGTTCGGCGACGATCCTCAGCCCTTCCTCCAGGGAAGCGGTGGTGGGGTCGGGCACGGTGCCGGAGAACAGTGCCGGCTCCTTACCCGCCGACCTGAGGAGGGTCATGATCCGGTCGGCAGCGCCGGTGCCGGTCAGATAGGAGTCGGTGACGAGAACCGGCCTCTGCAGACCCAATTGGTCGACAACCGAGCCGATCTCGTCGACTGCTCCGGCCCCGATCCTGGCGAAACGGGGGAGTGAGAGATGTGCGGTCATGGGAGAGGTTCCTTAGTTGTTCTGGGGGAATCCG
>NZ_LTCZ01000414.1:0-10104 GCF_001583455.1 Rhodococcus sp. LB1
CTGGTCTCGCGCGAGACCAGATCTTCGGCCCGCTTGCGCACTTCATCCAAGCCGATGACCGCGGATCCGGTTCGGGGATCGGCATGATTCTTCTGCCTGTCGTGAATGGTGGCGGTCTGTCGGCCACATCTTCGGCTCTCTTACCGGCGCTGGGGGTCACATCAGTCCACCACGCACTGAACGATTGGCAGGCCGTGAGGACCAACAGGAGAGTTCGATACCGTTCCCGAAACGCGAACGCGACCGCCGATACTTACCGGACCACTCCAGGAGGACATTGACGCGAAATACGCGGCCGCTCAGCGCAGGGTCTCGTGTTCGATCTCGGAATAACCCGATCGGTTACTACCGGACCGGTCACAACCAGGCGCTCCCGAGAGGGGGTACAGATGTTCCCTGGCTCGGTGTCGATCCCAGCGTTATGTTCGGTGTATCGGCGGCAAACACTCCGTGGACGAAGCCATGGTGGCTACTGTCTGATAAGGACGAAGGTGAATGAGATGACCGAGAGCAAGAAGACTGGAAGCAACCGCCACGTCGAGACCTATGACTCCGGCTACGACGGCGAGATTCGTAGCGTCCGGGTGCCGGCGCTGGCATTGGAGATTGCCGCTAACCTCTTGCTCCCAACGGGATTCGACGAGAGCAAGAAGTACGCGGCTGTGGTGTGTGGCCCTCCGATCGGCAGTTGCAAAGAGCAGACCGCCGGCAACATCTATGGCGCCGCGCTGGCCAAGGAGGGCTACGTCGCGATCGCGTTCGACGCCAGCTTTCAGGGCGAATCCGGTGGCCAACCGCGCTTCATCGAGCTGTACGAGGCCACCTTGTACTACCGCACCCCGCGCGGCGCACAACCCAACGGTTGCACCCGAGCGCTGTTCTCCTATCCGTCCAAGGCTGTGGGTTGGGACGCGTTCAACCGAGCAGAAACGCTCCTGACACAGCCCCTGCTGGTTGCCATCGGTGACGTCCCGGGTTCCTTCGGCGCCTACCGCGACGGCCGCGAAATCTACGGTCGCGCCGCGTCCAAGGACAAGGAACTGGTGGAGATCGCGGGCGGCACCCACTACGACCTCTACGACGAGAAGGAGGCCGTAACCCAGATACTGGATCGGGCTATACCTTTTCTTGCCAAACACGTCTGACTGACAGTGGTGTCGGCGGCCCATCGCTGCAAACTCGTATTGCAGCGATGGCGTACCTGCCCAAATAGCAAGCAGGAATCGCCGACGGCAAGGACATGCACTCGCCGCACTGCCTTTTGCGGCTCCCCTACCCCCTGCACCCGAAGGGAAGGGTGCACCTTAAATGTGGACACCGGATCTCATGCGGCAACTGACAGCGTAGACGACCCGAGCAGTCGGTGTGCGAACTCGGCTGAGGTGAGGTGACCGAGGGTCGAGTCGCAACGACGCCGGATGTAATGTGCGGCCACTCGAACCGCTCGATCCGGCTTACGCCTTCGACGTCCCAGCCGTCTGTCAAGCAACTTCCTCATTTGTCCTTGGAAGAACGACTTGGTGTGCGCATTGTCGAAACTCGGCCCACCCGACCTGGCCGCCAGCATGCCAGAACTTGCCTCGGCTCTGTACTCGAAGAACATCTCCGCGCTGCTCGAGTTGATGCTCGTCGATGGGGCGCTGGCCCCTGATTTCTCGGACGAGGTCCTCGCCGCGTCCTGCGTCACCCGTGAAACCATAGGAAACCTCATGATCGCAACACTTTTCAGAACGCTCGCGACACCGCTGGCAGTTTTTCTCGACTATGTGATGGTGCCCCGGCGGACGGTCGCGTACCTCGAGTACATCGACGAATACGGTGACGACCTCGATTTCGCCGGTCACCGGGAGGTGACCTAGATGTACACCGAATTGTTGGCGAACATCGCGATCCTGGTGTTGCCCGGGTTTGTGGGGTACGCGGTGATCTCCAAGGACCCGAACACGTTGCAAACCCCGCTGATGTCGGGCACCAACGCCATCCACGGCATCACACGTGAACGCGCCTCCAGGTAACCGGGCGAGAAAATCCAGCATCTCCGCGTCCGGGTGCGCGAGTTCGGGAATTTCCTTCGCGCCGATGATCGCCTGGTCGACGACAGCGACCTGCCGGCGGCATTGGCCGAGCGCCTCCGGTGTGACGGTGGCGGCATCGAGCCGATCGGTGGGGTACCGATCGACTGGTCCAGGCTCAGACCCGGATTCTGGGTGTCGTGGCCGTCCCGGGGGAGTAGCGGATGCGTGAGTCGGCCTAATCGGTCGTGCTCCAGAATGGTGGCGTGCAGCCTGTCAGAAACGTCTTGTTCTCCTTCGCCGGCGGGATAGGACATCTGAGTCCCATGCTCCCGGTTGCACGAGCGCTCCGCGGGGCCGGACACGCTGTCGGCGTGTGCGGTCAGGCGAACATCATCGACGGCACCCTCGGATTCGACGCGTACTTTCCGTGCGGAAGTTCGGCCCCAACGTCCACCAGCGAATCGACCGGCATACTCGCCACCCCGGATCTCGACCATGAGTTCTCGGTGATCGGCAGGTATTTTGCCGGCACCCTCGCCCCTGGACGCTTCGGCCACGTGCGGCAGATCATCGATTCGTGGACGCCGGATCTACTGGTCTGCGACGAAATGGACTTCGGAGCCATGATTGCGGCCGAACAGGCCGGCATCCCGCGCGTCGTCGTGGGCGTCATCGCCTCCGGCGCCTTGACCCGCATCGAACACATCCGTGAGCCGGTGTCGCAGCTCCGAGCAGTTCACGGCTTGCGGGACGATCCTGACTGCACTGAACTCGCCCAGGACCTCATCATCTCACCCTTCCCGCAGTCCTTCCGTCACCCTGACTTCCCGCTTCCCGAGACTGCGGTATCCGTTCGGCCGGAATCAGATCTGGACACCGGCCGGCATGCTGCCGTCGACTGGCTAGCCGCCGGCGACGAGCAATGGCGGGTGTACCTGACGCTCGGCACCATCTTCAATATCGAGTCCGGTGATCTGTTTCTCCGTGTCCTCGAGGGATTGCGCAGGCTGCCCGTGCGCATCCTCGTGACCGTCGGCGTCAACATCGATCCGGCCAGCATCCCGATCGTCGCCGACAACGTCCGGATCGAACGATTCGTCCCCCAATCAGCCGTGCTTCCGTTCTGCGATCTCGTCGTCAACCACGCTGGTTCAGGCAGTGTCATCGGCGCGCTGGCCCAGGGTGTCCCCGTGATCGCCCTTCCGATGGGGGCAGACCAGGAACTCAACGCCGGACGGCTGACCGCCCTCAAGGCCGGGATCACTCTCGACCCGATCACCGTGACGGCGGGAGAGATCCACGGAACCGCACTGAGCATCCTGACGTCGGACTCCCTACGGGTCGGTGCACAACGTATGCGCGAGGAGATCAACGAGATGCCGCCCCCGGCGTCAGTGGTCGAAGACTTGGAAGCTCTGATGGATCGGGAGAGTCAGCCCTGAATTTGTCCAAGTAGCGGATCGAGGGTCCGCGTTTCCTCGAGTGTGCCGATAGCTATGCGCGGGTGCCGTATCGGGCGATGTAGTGCCACATCTTTTTCAGGTCCTGCGGGTCGAAGGATGCACTCCGTGCCAGGCTGAGGATGGCTGGGGTGAGCTCGCCGCCGTGTGCGATGCCTCGGGCAAGGTCGACGATGTGAGACCCCCGGTAGTCGGGGTGGCGGGCTATCTCCTCGACGCCGACTGTGTATCCGTCGTGCCATAACACCGGGCAGGCGAGCGACTGGGCGATCTCGTCGCAGGGTGTGTCGCGGTAGCTGGGGTCGAGAACGAGGGCCTCGACATCTGAGGCGATGTTGATGGGTCCGTGGACGTGCGCCTCGATGTAGTCGTCGAGTGGATCGTCGAATTCCACCGCGGCGGCGGCCTCCACCAGGTTCATCGCGTCGGCGGTGCCGAACTGGTCGGGTTCGAAGACGCTGTCGGGAAAGCAGAAGGTGGTGCGGTCGAGGGTGTGCTCGGTCAGCAGGAGGTAGGAGGAGCCGAATCGAGGTGATCTGCCGTAGGGGTCGGCGTGGTGGTTCAGCGATCCGTACTTGGGTCGCTCCGCCGCCTGGTGCGCGTCGTAGGCGCCGCCGAAGATGCGGCTTTCCCACTTCCATCTGTCGCTGCCGGGGTGGGCAGTGAGTCCACCGTTGCCGGTCTGGGTTTCGAACTGTGACAGGTAGGCGCCGCGGTCCGCGATCGCCTCCAGCGTCGAGCTGTCGGTGAAGGGAGGTCCGAGTGGAAGTGCAATGTCACACGGAGTGTCCGATCGAGCGGAAGGCCCTGGGCGAGGCTGCGCACGTGTGCGATTGCAGTGAAACCAGGATAAGTGTAGACGGGCACGCATCCATTATCTGATGGTTCGGCCTGGCGTTGTCCGCTAGCCGAACCATCACCGGCACGTCCCGATTGCCGGCCGGTGACCGGAACACACGCCGACTAGCGCTTCACCAACTGCTGTTGGTGAGGCGACCGTCGGCGTGGTCGACGGTCGCGGTGATCATGGTGTCGATGCGCTCGTGAGGATGATTGGCGGTCAGTCCGGGAACTACTGGGTCCGACATGACCTCGAGCAGGACGGCATAGGGGCCATTGGACCAGCTCGTCCTCGAGACACCGAGTTCGGTGTTGATGATCTTCGCGCCACCGCGGTTGGCGTCGAAGGGAACCCGTGTGCCACCGTCGATCAGGAATGTCTGATCGGCGCTGGTGGCGAAGTCGGCGTCATCCCGAGCTGCCTGCGGGCTGTTGTGCAGATCGACCTCGATGACGACGCTGCCGTCGGAGTTGCCGCAGGAGTAGGTGGCGAGGATGTCGCTATGTGCGGACGTCGCAGGTGAGCCGGCGGCCTGTCCGGTCCGGTCGCTGAATCCGCCAGTCGTCAGGACGTCGGATTCGAGCAGGGCGCAGGGATCGTGAGCGGGAACTGCGGCCGCCGGCGGGGTGGGCGCCGGCGGTGCCTCGTCGGGGAAGCGGACACCGCCCGGGCATCCGAGGGTCCTGTATTCGAGGGCTGACTTCGTCGTCTCGGTACCGGGTGGCCCCGCGAGCGGTTGGCCACTGTATGCGATCCAGCAGGGCCGGCCGCCACCGTAGATGCTTTCGTCGAACTCCGGAGTCCACTCCACCGTGGTCAGTGCGTAGTCCGCCTCGTTGGCGTAGCCGTAGCAGTAGGCGGCCTTCGTGGTGTGAAGGTAGTGCTGCACGCACTGTCGCTGTAGTTCTTCGACCTGGTGCGGATCCTCGGTGCCCGCGACGAAGCGCACGTTCGACTGTCCTCCCTCGTCGTCCTTCGTCATCCCGTGTGCGCGCACCATCGACTCCGAGAAGGTGAGTGGTGCAGGCTGCGCAGCAGACGTGGACACCGCGGCCGCAATGGTCACCTCGGCGGGAGTGGTCACCTCGGTCGGTGCGGGTTCTGGTGCCGCCGAGGATGCAGTGCGCTGGGTTTCGGAGCTCGAGTCGCTGATGGAGTTGGCAACTCCGATCGCGACCACGACCGCCGCGATCGTCAGGCCAGTCCACCAGCGGAGGTTCGTGCGCTTCTGCTCGGGTGTCCACCGCTTCGTCGTCGGCGGCGGTGGTGGTGACGGCTGGGAGGGCGGGGTGGATGCTGCCTGGGTCGGGTCCGCGACCTGTTGCCACGCCCGCCCGTCCCAATACCTGTAGGAGTTCGACCCGTCAGGATTCGGGTACCACCCCGGAGTTGTCATGGGAATGAGATAAGCACACTCAGATGACTGCGGTGGACCAGATCCGGTGCTGTGCCGGTTCGGTCGGCGGGCTGGCACCCACGGAACTCGGTGGAAACGCGGATACGCCAGTCTGGGGTCATGGTTCTCGGCGTGCGAGGACGTATCTACGGCGCGCGTCCGATTGCGACGGTGTGGTTGCTGATGTCGCGAGTGGCCGGCGTTGATTCGTGGCGGAGGGTCGCGGGGTGTGCGCATATGCGGGAATCGTCTTGTACAAAGTTAAGTACTCGATGGTAGTTTAGTTTGTATTCGCAGTTCGGTGGGTGGGCAGGAGGTGGTGGGTGTGGATCGGGCGGATCGGTTGTTGTCGGGTGCGTTGCTGTTGCTGCGTCGTGCCGAGGTTCGGATCGTCTCGGGTGGGCCCACTGATCTGGAGCTGGTTGTCCCTGGCGGGGGCGCGGTGGCGGTGAAGGTCAAGGTGTATGGGAGGCCGCCGACCCCGAGCATTGTCGAGGGCCTACGTGGGGGGAATCGCGAGGACCGGTTCCTGCTTGTCACCCCGCGTGCGACGTCGTATTTGCGGGGGCTCGCGGCGGAGGGGGTGGTGGATTTGATCGCGGTTGAGGAGGGGCGTGTGATCATCGGGGGTGTCGAACACATCGGGACGGCGTCGACCGAGGCCGGGTCGGGGGACCGGGGTTTGCGGCGTGGTCGTCGGCCGTGGACGCGGTGGGCGGTCGAACGGTTGCTGTTGTTGGCCGAGCAGCCGGTGACGCAGGTCGAGCTGGCCGCGGTTCTGCGGGTCACGCAGCAGTCGGTCTCGCATGTGTTGCGGGGTCATCGGTTCGCGTCGCGCACCGACCGTGGGTGGGTGATCGGGCAGCGCGCCGAGGCCCTCGATGGGGTGCTTGCGGAGTATCCGGGTCCGGGGGGTGTGTCGACGTACTGGTATGGACTCGATCCGGTGGTGCGGCAGGCGGAGGCGGCCGCAACCTGGTGCGCTGAAAGCAATGTGGGGTGTGTGCTGACCGGTGATGTGGCGGCGGATGTGTACGCGCCGTGGCGGTTGCCGGCGGTGGCCGGGCTGTACAGCGGTGGGTTGTTGGACTTCACTGCGGCCGGTTTCACCCCGGCCACCGATGCGGAGTACACGCTGGTGGTGACGGTGCCCCAGGACCCGACTGTGTGGCGCACCGCGGCCGCGGCGGCACAACCGACGGCGCGGGTCGATCCGGCCGCGGTCGACGAGGTGCTGCCAGTGCGGGTCGATCCGATCATCGCGTTGCACGATGTGCTGGCCAGCGCGGGCCCGGATGCGGCGGAGGCCGGCGAGCACCTGCGTCGGGCGATCCTGGACGGAGCCTGGCGTGGCTGACGTGGTGCGGATCGATGCCGCCTCCAACGCGGCGGACCTGGGCTGTGGACGACGTCGTCGCGTCCTGGACGTGTCGGACGGGAATGCCCGGGCGCAGTCGGTAACGGCTAAATAGGTCCGCTGAACTGCATTTATTGCGTTATATGGTCGCAGGTGCGACCATATGTGTATGGGTGAGATGTCGGTGTCGGCGGCGGCCGCCGAGCTGGGCGTGTCCGGCCGACAGATCACTCGTCTCGCGCGGGCGGGGGAGCTGGTGGTCACGCGGGAGGTGGGGAAGGCGTTGCTGTTGGATGCGGGGTCGGTGCACCGTGTGGCGCAGACGGACCGCCATCGAGGCCGGCCGTGGAATGGGGATGTCGCGTGGGCGGCGTTGGCGATGTTGTCCGGTGTGGGGGTGGATTGGATTTCTCCTTCGCAGGCGAGTCGTTTGAGGCATCGGCTGCGCCGGGCGAGCGCGACTGAGGTGGCGTTTCTTGCCCGCCGGCGCGCGCGGGTGCACCGGATGCGGGGATGGGGCGATGATCTGAACACTCTTGTCACCGGCGGGTACGTGGCGGCCACCGGTGTCAGTGCGCTGACCCAGGTTCCGGGGGTGGCGGGCCGGTTCGGTTTGTCGGGAAGGGCTGGTGGTGCTGTGGACGGGTATGTGGTCGGCGACGACCTCGCCGGCGTGATCGATACCTTCGGTTTGGTGGCGGACGGTCAGGGGGAGGTGACGTTGAGGGTGGTCACTGCGGTGGACCGGTTTTTCACGACGACGACGTTGCCGGTGGCGGCGGTAGCGGTGGATTTGATGGAGTCGCTCGACACTCGGGAGCGCAGCGCCGGGGCGCGGGTGCTGGGGGAGTTGCTCGATGATTTCCGGTGAGCAGCGGCCGGTGTGGACGGTGCAGGCACCGGTCGGTGGGTGGGGGCCGCCGTGGCCGCAGGCCGCCGAGATCGCCCAGATGATTCCGTCCGAGCAGTGGACGTTGATCGGCGGGTTGATGGTTCAGCTTCATGCGGTGCGCGCGGGTGTGCCGCCGACCCGGGCGACCGTCGATGTCGACATGATTCTGCATATCGAGACCGGTGCCGCGACGTTCGGCGGTGTCCGCGCCCGGCTCGAGCAGATCGGATACGAGTTGCAGATGCCGGTGAGGGGGCGGGTGCACCGTTTCGTACGTTCGGGTGGTGTCGAGCAGGTCGATGTGATGGTCGCCGATCACCTGGCACCCCGGTTTCGGCCGAGTGTGTCTGGACGTGAGGTGTTCGCCGTTCCTGCGGGCACGTCCGCGTTGCGTAAGACGGTGGACTGCCTGATCGAGATCGATGGGGTGTCAACCAAGTTGAGTGTGCCCGACGTCCTGGGGGCGTTGGTGCTCAAGGGCGCGGCCTATCTCGCGGATCCCCGCGATCGGGGGCGTCATCTCGACGATGCCGTGGTGTTGGCGTGTGCCATCGAGAACCCCGTGGCCGATCGGGCACGGATGAGGGGAAGCGATCGCGGCAGAGTCCGAGCCCTGGCCGAGGTGTTGGCCGATCCGGATCATCGCTCGTGGCTGTCGATGCCCGAGCAACGCCGGAGACGAGGACGTGATGCGTTGCTACTGCTGGTTCAGGATCCGAAATCGAGAGCTCCTCAGCAGCAACGAAATACACGATAATGAGACATTTTGTCGATTGCCGCTCTACCGGGCGCGGACGTGGCCTCGATCGCAGGTTCCCCCGACGGCGGTGCGGGGCGATCCTGCACACCGAGGCGGAGGCGCTGAGCGCGCTTCTGGCGGCGGTGGGACCGGATCGGGGCCCGGTTCGATGAACCGGAGCCGCTGACCCCGGGGTGGCCCGCCTGGGACCTGGAAACGGCCCTGTGGGCGTTGCCGGGGATGCCGCCGGCGGCGAGCAGACTCCCGAACGATCGTGTCGTAGCAAGTTCGGAAATCGGCTCGGCCGGTATGAAGGCGACGAAGCTGATTGCCCGTTCACGTCCCCGGCTGTACCCGATCTTCGGTTTCGGTGGTCAGTGCGGTCCTGGGCACCGAGCGCGCACATCTGAACCCGGTCCGGGAGACGCTGCGGTCCGACGACTGGGCATTGCACCACTGACTGGAGTCGATCCGCGGGGAGGCCGGCCTCCCCGACGAGATCTCCGCATTGCGGGTGTTCGATGTGATCGCCTGGATGGACGGGGAAGAATCGCGGCCTGGGCGAGCCGTCGGACCAGGAAAGATGACACGTCCCCGTGTGCTGTCTTCGGCAGGTGCACGAGGATGATGCGCATGCGGATGAAGTTTCACGAGCAGCTCGACGAGCTGACAGACCGTCTGGCGTCGATGTGCCACCTGGCAGGGGACGCGGTCCAGGCGGCGACCGACGCCCTGGTGCTGGCTGACCTACCCCTGGCCGAGCGGGTGTTCGACCTCAACGAACAGATCGAGGAGTTACGCGGTCCGTGCGAGGACCTGGCGATGGCGCTGCTGGCGTTGCAGGGCCCGGTGGCGCGTGATCTCCGTCAGGTGGTCACCGGTGTGCACCTGGTAGCGGATCTGAGCCGGATGGGCGGGCTGGTGCAGCATGTGGCCGAAAGTGTCCGCCGGCGTCATCCCGAGCACGTCGCTTCCGGTGAGGCGGAGGAGTTGCTCTCCGAGATGGGGCGGGTGGCGGCCGAGTTGGCCGGCCTCGCCGAACGGGTTCTGCGCACGCACGATCCCGAACTGGCCGCCGAGATCGGTAGACGCGACGACGAGCTCGACGACCTGCACCGCCGGCTGCTCACCCTGATCGAGGATCCGGCCTGGACCGGCAGCATCCCGGCCGCGGTCGATGTGACCTTGTTGGGGCGTTTCTACGAACGTTTCGGTGACCACACCGTCGTGGTCGGGCGCCGGGTGATTTTCCTCGTCACCGGGGAACAGATGACCCCGTAGGTCGTCGCGTGCGTTTGCCGGTGATCCGACTCCGCCGACGATCGGGAGGGGCGAGACGGTGATCAGGCATTCGTAGCGCCCGTCTTGCTTGCAGGCGGCGGCAAGGGGGTCGAGGTCCCACAG
>NZ_LTCZ01000415.1:0-36213 GCF_001583455.1 Rhodococcus sp. LB1
CGGTTCGCGACGAGCACCTTGGAAATACGTGCACTACTCATCGAAATGTCTTCCCTTTTCTACAGTTTCAGTAGCCTGCGTTGACCAGGACGGCAGCGGCGGCTACTTGCCGACGCAGAATGAGGGCGGGAGTGCCCCACGAATCGTTATCGGACGCGGGCGCTTCCGCCGCGGAACCGGACGAGGCGATCGCAGCGAACACTGCGAGCACCGCGGCGATGTCCGTGTCGCTCGGGTTGCCTGTGAACGTCACGGCCGGCGCCGCCGGCGGCTCCTCGGCGATGCCGGCGCCCAGCGCGATCTCGTCGAGCACCTCGTCGACCACCAATTCCGCGGTCAAGGTGCCGAATGATTCGCCGCCGCTCACAGCGGGATGTTCCCATGCTTCTTGGGCGGGAGGGTGACCATTTTGCGTTCGAGCAGGCGCAGGGCGGCCACGATCTGTCCGCGGGTGTGGGACGGGGGGATGACGGCGTCGACGTAGCCGCGTTCGGCGGCGACGTACGGGTTGACGAGGGTGTCCTCGTATTCCTGCTGCAGTTGCAGGCGCAGCGCGTCGACGTCGTCGCCGTTCTTGGCGGCCTCGAGGAGGCGTTTGCGGTAGACGAATCCGACGGCGCCGGACGCGCCCATGACGGCGATCTGGGCGGTGGGCCAGGCCAGGTTGACGTCGGCGCCCATGTGCTTGGAGCCCATCACGTCGTAGGCGCCGCCGTAGGCCTTGCGGGTGATGACGGTGATCTTCCCGACGGTGGCCTCCCCGTAGGCGTAGAGCAGTTTCGCGCCGCGGCGGATGATGCCGTTGTATTCCTGGTCGGTGCCGGGCAGGAAGCCGGGGACGTCGACGAGGGTGATGATGGGGACGTTGAATGCGTCGCAGGTGCGCACGAAGCGGGCGGCTTTTTCGGAGGCGTCGATGTCGAGGCAGCCGGCGAACACGGTGGGCTGGTTGGCGACGATCCCGACGGAGCGGCCGTCGACGCGGCCGAAGCCGACGACGATGTTGCCGGCCCGTTCGGCCTGGACCTCGAGGAATTCGTCGTCGTCGAGGATGCGGCGGATGACCTCGTGCATGTCGTAGGGCTGGTTCGCCGAGTCCGGGATGAGGGTGTCGAGTTCGAGGTCCTCGGCGGTGAGGGAGTCTTCGATGGACCCGGTGATCGGGTCGGTGGGCAGCATCCGGGGGGCCGCGGCCTGATTGTTGCTGGGTAGGTAGGACAGCAGGTCCTTGACGTAGTCGAGGGCGTCCTGTTCGCCGGAGGCGACGTAGTGGGCGACGCCGGACTTGACCATGTGGGTGTGGGCGCCGCCGAGGTCTTCCATGGTGACGTCTTCGCCGGTGACGGTTTTGATGACGTCGGGGCCGGTGACGAACATCTGGGAGGTCTGGTCGACCATGACGACGAAGTCGGTCAGGGCGGGGGAGTAGACGTGGCCGCCGGCGGCGGGGCCCATGATCAGGGAGATCTGCGGGATGACGCCGGAGGCCTGGACGTTGCGGTGGAAGATTTCGCCGTACAGGCCGAGGGAGACGACGCCTTCCTGGATGCGGGCGCCGGCGCCTTCGTTGATGCCGATCAGGGGGCGGCCGGTCTTGAGGGCGAGGTCCATGACCTTGACGATTTTTTCGCCGTAGATTTCGCCCAACGAGCCGCCGAAGACGGTGGCGTCCTGGGAGAACACGCAGACGTCGCGGCCGTCGACGGTGCCGTAGCCGGTGACGACGCCGTCGCCGACGGGGCGGTTGTCGGCGAGGCCGAAGTTCACCGAGCGGTGCCGGGCGAGGGCGTCGAGTTCGACGAAGCTGCCGTCGTCGAGCAGGGCGGTGATGCGTTCGCGAGCGGTGAGTTTGCCCTTGGCGTGGACCTTCTCGACCGCGGCTTCACCGCTCGGGTGCTGCGCCTCGGCCTGACGATTACGCAGGTCGGCGAGCTTTCCCGCCGTCGTGTGAATATCGGGCGTACTCGCCGACTCCGCCGCGCTCGGCTCCTGAACAGTGGTCATGACAGGTCAGCTTAACGAGAGCCGGCGAGCTTCTGCCAAGGGAGGTGGTCAGGCGGCGGGTTGCCCGGACCCGGCTACTGACCAGTACCTTTTCCGCCTCGTCTTAGGCTGTGGTGATGTGGACCGACCTGAACCGACCCCCTCTCAACGCCGACAATCTGCGTGCGGCGCTCGTCCGCGGTGACGACGACAGCGATACCCGCAGGTTCTGGGCGCGGCTCGACGTGGTCCAGGAGACCGGGTCCACCAACGCCGATCTCCTCGCGCGGGCCGCGGCGTCGGACAGCGACCGGCACGTGTTGCTCGCGGAGTTCCAGGGCAGCGGCCGCGGCCGCCACTCACGCGCCTGGGTGAGTCCGCCGCAGGCGCAGATCGCCGTCTCCGCGCTGTTGACGATGCCGGGCATGAGCGTCAACGACATGGGGTGGCTGCCGCTGCTGACCGGAGTCGCCGTCGTCGACGCGCTGCGGGCCGTCGCGAAGGTGCCCGCGGACCTGAAGTGGCCCAACGACGTGCTGATCGACGGTCGTAAGGTCGCCGGGATCCTCGCCGAGGTGTCCGCCACCACACCGGATCCCGCGGTGGTCGTCGGGATCGGACTCAACGTCAGCCTCACGCGGGACGAACTTCCGGTGACACACGCGACGTCGCTCGTGCTCGAGGATGCCGAGGTCACCGACCGCGACACCCTCGTGCGGGCGGTGCTCCGCGCGATCGCCGATCGCTGGCAGCAATGGCACGACTCCAACTGGGACGTCACCGAAATCGCGGAGGCTTACCGCGCGCGCTGCGGCACGCTCGGTCAGCGGGTGCGTGCCGAACTGCCCGGCGGGCGCGAACTGATCGGGATCGCCACGGACGTCGACGCCGAGGGGCGGGTCGTGATCGCGCCCGACGGGCAACCGGGCACCGTCGCCGTCTCCGCAGGTGACATCACACATTTACGCCCGGTGCGCACCGAGTAGTGCGACACTGTGGTACATGAGTACCTCAATTCCGGAGTCCTCCGTCACCGCAGCCCGGCGCACGTTGACCGGCCTCACGGTGGTGCTCGGTCTGCTCACCCTGGGACTGGGCATCGCAGTGCTCGTCTGGCCGCACGTCACGCTCACCGTGGTGGCCGTCCTGATCGCCATCCAATTCTTCGGATTCGGCATCGTCCAGATCATCCGGGCGTTCGCCGACGTCGACGCCGGGGGCGGTGCACGAACCCTGCTGGGCGTATCCGGTGCTCTGGCAATACTTTTGGCGTTCCTCGTACTGCGGAGCCCACTCCAGACGGTCGTGATCATCGCGCTCGTCGTCGGCGCGTGGTGGGTGTTCCGCGGTGTCCTCGACATCGTCGCGGGAGCGTCGGGTTCGGTCGCGGATCGCGGGCTGACCATCGTGCTCGGGGTGATCAGCGTCGTCGCCGGGGGCTTCGTGCTCCTGCAGCCCGAACTGTCACTCGAGGTGTTCGTGATCGTGGTCGGCGTGTGGATGGTGCTGTACGGCATCATCATCGTCATTACCCCGATCGTGCTCAGCCGCATGCGGTAGAGGCACACTCTTCGCATGGGATATCCGGAGGACGCCCTTGCCGAGGACGAGGAACTGCTGCTTCACCGTCATCCACACTGGAAGATGCTGTTGCTCCCCGCCGTCACCTTTCTGCTGGCAACGGCCGTGGCGGGTTTCGCGGCGGGCTTCGCCGAGAACAAGCTGGACGGCTCCGCGCTGAACGTCGTGCTCGTCGTCGTCCTCGTGGTGTGGCTGGGCCTCGTCGTATGGCGCTGTGTCGCGCCGTTTCTCAGCTGGAAGTTCACCCACTTCATCGTCACCGATCGTCGCGTACTCATCCGCCAGGGTGTGATGACGCACACCGGGATCGACATTCCGATGGGGCGCATCAGCAACGTCCAGTTCCGGCACGGCCTCCTCGACCGGGTGCTCCGTACCGGAACGCTGGTCATCGTGTCGTCCTCCGACGATCCACTGGAATTCGACGACATCCCCGACGTCCAGCGCGTCCACTCGCTGCTCTATCACCAGGTGTTCGACGCGATGGATCTCCACCGCGAACGAGACCGAGACGACCCGCGCGGCGACGCCGACACCGGCAAAGGCTGGTAACCGGTCACAGCCGTCTGCGCACCTCCGTACGCTGTGGAGGTGACTGCTGTATTGCTTGCCGAAGATGACGAAGCCATCGCCGCCCCGCTGTCGCGGGCACTGGGCCGGGAGGGATACGACGTCACCATCGAGCAGACCGGCCCGGCAGCGCTGGAGCAGGCGCTCGACGGATCATACGACCTGTTGATCCTGGACCTCGGACTCCCCGGGATGGACGGGCTCGAGGTGTGCAGGCAAGTGCGCGCCCACAGTTCGGAACTGGCGGTGCTCATGCTCACCGCGCGCACCGACGAGGTCGACTTCGTCGTCGGACTCGACGCGGGCGCCGACGACTACGTGGGCAAGCCGTTCCGGTTGGCGGAACTGATGGCACGGGTGCGCGCCCTGCTGCGCCGCCGCGGCGGCGGCGAGGATTCCGTCGTCGAGGTCGGCGGGATCCGACTCGAACCGGCGGCCCGGAGGGTTCTCGTGAACGGAACCGAGATCGCCCTCGCCAACAAGGAGTACGAGCTTCTGCGGGTGCTGCTCGAACACGCGGGACAGGTGGTGTCCCGCGACACCATCCTCGCGGAGGTGTGGGGCGACGTGGAACTGCGCGGCTCGAAGACACTCGACATGCACATGTCGTGGCTTCGCCGGAAGATCGGTGACGAGGGCCCCGCCGCCGAGCGTCGCATCGCGACGGTCCGCGGCGTCGGTTTCCGCATCAACACCGACTAGGCGGGGTAGTGCGCCGCAGAATTCTCCAGTCGATCCTCGCAGTCGTGATCCTGACGGCGCTGCTGCTCGGTGTGCCGCTCATCTACACGGCGTGGTTGTGGGTCGAGGATTTCAATCGGAGCGATCTTCAGGTCCGCCTCGATCGGATGGCGACGGAGATCATCACCCAGGAGGGCATCAACGGCGTCGTCGAGGGCGATCTCGACACGAACTCGCTGCGTCTGCTGACGCCCGCCGGGGGCCGCCTGGTGGTGGTCTATCCGACCACCGACGACGGCGCCGCCCGAGTGGACATCGGCGAATCGTCCGTGCAGTCGCCTCTCGTGGAATCCCTCGCGATGGGCACGTCCGGTTCGCTCCGCCTCGAGGTGCCGTCCGACGAGATGCGCACCCAGCAACGGCAGGCGGTCGGTGCCGTCGCGCTGCTGGTGCTCGTATCCATCGCCGCAGGCACCGTAGTCGCCTACGTCACGGCGAAGCGGCTCGCCGATCCGCTGCGGGACGTCGCCAACCGGGCGGCCCGGCTCGCGGAGGGCGACTTCCGGCCGGACGTGCGACGTCACGGCATCCCCGAACTCGACCGTGTCTCCGACGTCCTGGATTCCGCGACCGTCGAGATCGCGGGCCGGCTGCAGCGCGAACACGCGCTCGTCGCGGACGTCTCCCATCAGCTCCGCAGCCGCCTCACAGCTGTCCGTCTCCGGCTCGACGAGCTGTCCGTGCACTCGGATCCCGCAGTCGTGGTCGAGGCCGACGAGGCGATGGCGCAGGTGGACCGTCTGACCGTCGCGATCGACGAACTGGTCCGCTCGTCACGCAGCAGCGGCACCGAGACCCACGTGTCGGTGATCCGGGAACTCAGCGTGGTCATCGCGGACTGGAAGCGGCCGTTCGAAGACGCGGACCGCGAGCTGGTGCTGCGGGGGGACACGAACGTGATGGCGTCGACCACCGGTTCCCGGCTCCGCGAGGCCGTCGCGGTGCTCGTCGACAACGCGCTCATGCACGGGGCGGGGACATGCACCGTCGCGGTGCGTCTGATCCAGGGTCAGAATCTCAGGACGCCCGGCGAGGAGACGTCGCCCCGGGAGACGATGGTGTGCGTCGAGGTGTCGGACGAGGGGGTCGGGGTCAGCAACGACCTGGCGCCACACATCTTCGACCGTGGGTTCTCGGGGGCCGGTTCGACCGGTGTGGGCCTGGCGCTGGCCCGTGCACTCATCGAGGCGGACGGCGGCCGGCTGGAGCTGCAGCGTCGCCGCCCGGCCCTGTTCGCGATCTTCGTTCCCATCGCGCGCGAACACGTGCCGACGCGAGTCACCGGGACCCGGGAACCGCGCTGACGATCAGGAGTGGCCGAACTCTTCCTCGACGGCCTCGTCGACGAGATCCGGATCGATGATGTGCACGTTCTCGTCGGGGAAGGCGAACCGGCGGAGTGCCCAGAAGCGGAACACCATCTGCAGCAGGTTTCCGATGATGTAGTTGAGCACGAAGTCGACGACCACCAGCGTGGTCAGGTTCTCCTGGCTGGCACGGATGTCGAACACGTTGTTGGCGATCCACAGGGGCGCGGCGGCGAGGAGCACGCCGATCCCGCTGATCGTGAAGAACAGCAGGGCCTCGTGGTGTCGTTCACGCCCACCACGGTTCTTGAACGACCATTCGCGGTTGAGAATGTAGCTCAGGACGGTCGCGAGAATTCCGGACAGAACTTTTGCGACTACGGGCTTCTCTTCGAGGATCGTCAGGCTCAGCGAATAGAAGATCGCGAGGTCGAAGATCATGGTGGTGCCGCCCACAATCGCGAACTTGATCAGTTCGTGATGCCGCAACGCGAGAGCCCGAAAAGGCTGGGGAACGCGTGCTAGGACGCCGTCGACAAATGACACAACGGATGAGTTTACGAAAGTCCGACCGAATACCACCAATTGGCGGCGAGATCATCAGGAGAATCACAGAAACTGCGGTCCGGCACCTCGGCGGCGGAACCTCGCGCCGGACGTGACAAACTAGTGACCCGTGACCGGCAACTCTGACTCCACACCGCGTCCCACGACACCCCGCGATCTGACCGCCGGGCAACCCGTCGTGACGATGATCGGTGGCGGCCAACTCGCGCGGATGACCCACCAGGCCGCGATTGCGCTCGGCCAGACCCTGCGGGTGCTCTCCGGCACCGCCGACGAACCCGCGGCGCAGGTGACTCCCGACGTCGTCCTCGGCAGCCACACCGACCTCGGCGCGCTCCGCAGGGCCGCGGTCGGGTCGCACGCGCTGACCTTCGACCACGAGCACGTGCCGACCGAGCATCTCGACGTCCTGGTCGCCGAGGGTGTCAACGTGCAACCGCCGCCGACCGCGCTCATCTACGCGCAGGACAAGCTGGCGATGCGCCGCAAGCTCGCCGAACTCGGCGCACCCGTTCCGGCGTACGCCGAGGTGACCTGGGCCGAGGACGTCGTCAAATTCGGCGCCGAACACGGATGGCCGGTCGTGATCAAGGCCGTCCGCGGCGGATACGACGGTCGCGGCGTCTGGATCACCGACGATTCCGACGAAGCCGAGCGCATCGTCACCCGGCAACTCGACCAGGGTGTCTCCCTCATCGTCGAGGAGAAGGTCGAGATGCGGCGTGAGCTGTCCGCGATGGTGGCGCGGTCGCCGTTCGGGCAGGGCGCCACGTGGCCCGTCGTGGAGACGGTGCAACGGCACGGACAGTGCGCCGTCGTCCTCGCCCCCGCCCCCGCACTGCCCGACTCGGTCGCCGAGGCCGCCGAGGAACTGGCGCTCCGCATCGCCTCCGAACTCGGTGTGGTCGGCGCGATGGCCGTCGAACTGTTCGAAACCACCGACGGCGCGCTCGTCGTCAACGAACTCGCGATGCGCCCGCACAACTCCGGCCACTGGACCATGGACGGTGCTCGCACCTCCCAATTCGAGCAGCACCTGCGCGCGGTCCTCGACTACCCGCTCGGCGACACCGCACCGCTCGCGCCGATCACGGTGATGGCGAATGTGCTCGGTGCGCCGACCGCCCCCGAGATGAGCATGGACGAACGCGTCCACCACCTCTTCGCCCGGATGCCCGACGCGAAGGTTCACCTGTACGGCAAGGGTGAACGTGAGGACCGGAAGATCGGCCACGTGAACATCGTCGGCGGACCCGGCTCGATCGACGACCCCGAGTACGTGGCGCGGGTGCGCGAGCGCGCCGAGCGCGCCGCGCACTGGCTCTCGCACGCTGAATGGACCGACGGATGGGATATACACGGTGAGTGACACGGCAGCACGACAGGGCGCACAGGTCGGGCTCATCATGGGCAGCGACTCCGACTGGCCCACCATGGAGGCCGCCGCGGAGGCGCTCGCCGAGTTCGGTGTGCGCTTCGAGGTCGGGGTCGTCTCCGCGCACCGCACACCGCAGCGCATGCTCGACTACGCGAAGGACGCGGCCGGCCGCGGCATCCAGGTGATCATCGCCGGCGCCGGGGGCGCCGCCCACCTACCGGGCATGGTCGCGTCGGCCACCCCACTGCCCGTCATCGGTGTGCCCGTCCCGCTGAAATACCTCGACGGCATGGACTCGCTGCTCTCGATCGTGCAGATGCCCGCAGGCGTCCCCGTCGCGACCGTGTCCGTCGGTGGCGCCCGCAACGCCGGTCTGCTCGCCGTCCGCATCCTCGGCGCCTCCGACCCCGCCCTGCAGCAGCAGATGGTCGCGTTCCAGGACGGGCTCGAGAAGATGGTCCTGGACAAGGACAAGGCACTGCGCGACAAGCTGCTGGGCTGAGTATCCTGCGCCGGTGAAACGCAGCCGCGGTGTGCCGATGATCCGCGCTTCGCGGGGGAACGCCCAGTCCGCGGCGATCACACGGCTGGCGTTGGCGTATGCCCGGCTGTGGGGCGCCCGCATCACGTTCGACGCCGAGTACGGCATCTTCGTGTGCAGCGGGATGCGGGGTGGGTACGCGCGCGGCGGGACGACGATCGGCGGTGCATTTCTCACCGGCCGGGACCCGGCGAGAGCGCTCGTGCGACACGAAGCGGTCCACGCCGACCAATGGGCTACGTACGGGTGGACCTTCGCGCTGCGGTACCTGTCCGAGGAGTTGCGGCACCGCGGTGCCCGCAACAGGTTCGAGATCGCCGCGGGCCTCGCGGACGGCGGCTACCGGGAGAGCTGACGGGTGATCTTCTCGGTGTCCACGCGCCTCGACCGGGCTGCGGGGTCGGCGTTGGTGACCTGCACGAGCGACGCGCCGGCCGCGAAGACGGCCACCAGACCGTCGATCAGGGCGTCGGGGGAGTCCCACGCCTCTTCGGAGAGCACCCGGTCGGTACCGGTGATCCCCTGCGATTCGGCGGAGGCGAGCGCTGCGGCGAGAACGTCGTCGACGCTCTTGCCCGCCAGTGCGGGTCCGGCGACCGTCGGCCGGAACTGGTCGCCGTGGACGCGCACGGACGTGGCGTAGTCGGTGATGCCGACGGGGAGGTCGGGGACGGGCCTGCCGAACGCGTCCAGCGACAGCGCCGCTACCTCGGGTACGTCCTCGACGTCGCCCAGGTGCTGGGCCGAGACGAGTGCGATCACGGCGTCCGCATCGGGTTCGAGCACGACCTCGGCGCCGGCCCACCATGCGCCGAGCAGAACCGCGGCGGTCTGCCAGTGTGCGGGAAGGAGCATCGCGACGCGAGCGCCGGGCTCGACGCCGAATTCGTCACGCAGCAGGTTGGCGGTCTTGGCCGCCCAGTTGGCGAGCGTGAGGGCCGAGAGTTCGACCCGTTCGCCGGTGGCGTCGTCGTAGAAAGTGACGCGCGGTCCGGCCGGGTCGTTCTTCAGGATGGGGTCGAGCAGGGCGTCGGTCAGCGTGCGGGACGCATGGTTCATGGACACGATCCGTCTCTCGTTTTCTAGTTCACACAACGCGGGCCCGACGAGCCGGCATCGATGGGCGGGCCGGGCGGTGCCGGGGTGGGGGTCGTTCCGGCCGTGGACGCGGGCTCGAGGCCTGTCTCCGACGACTCGGATGACGTGGTGGTGCTGGTGGTCTCGGCGGACGTCGGGCCCTGGTAGTCACCCGACAGCACCACCCGCACCGAGCCTTCGGGCAGTGTCGCGTCGGTGTCGGTGGGGAGTCCACCGAGTGCTGCGGCGACCGCCTTGGCGCTGTCGTCGTCGGCGGAGTGCGCGAAGACGGTGGTCTCGCTCACCGACGCGCCCGTGTAGTTGCCGACCTCACCCTGGCCGTAGCCGAGCGACGTCAAGGCGTCGGCGACGCCGTTCGCGAGGCCCCCGACGTCGCTGGCATTGGCGACGTCGACGGTGACGGTCGAGGCGTCGATCTCGGGGGTCTCGGACGTGGTGGTGTCTTCCGAGTCGGTGGGTTCCTCGCCGACGAGACCGGCCACGTACTTCTTCACGTCCTTCGGCTTGACCTCGACGATGGACTCGCCGTAGTCGGTCATGCCGTTGAGATCCGCGACCGGAATCGTCTCGAACTGCACCTTGCCGCCGGCGAGGTCCTGCAGTTGGGTGGCGAATTCGATGATGTCCCAGTCGTCGTCGAGCACGACCGAGCGTTGCACGGCGCCGCTGAGTTCGTTCAGTTTGCCCGGGTCGCTGAGAGTCTTCGCGGACAGCACCTTGCCGACGAGCGAGGCCATGAACACCTGCTGACGCACGATGCGGTCGAGGTCGCCGCGCGGGAGGTCGTGGCGCTGACGCACGAAGCTCAGTGCGTCCGCCCCCTTCAGGGTCTGCTCACCGGCGGGGAAGTGCGCGCCGGACATGTTCTCGTCCACCGGTTCGTTGAGGCAGACGTCGACGCCGCCGACGGCGTTGGTGAGGAGGACGAACCCGAGCAGTCCGACCTCGGCGTAGTGGTCGACGGTGATCCCGGTGAGATCGGCCACCGATTGGATGAGCGCCTCACGGCCGGCCTTCGTCGACTCCTCCTCGGCTTCCTTGTCGGTGGCTCCGTCCTCGACGAGTTGGAGCCGCTCGGTCTCCTTGGTTGCGCCGTACGCGGCGTTGATCTTCGACATGCCGATGCCCGGCACGTCGACGTAGGAGTCGCGGGGGATCGAGATGGCGGTGGCGGAGCTTCCGTCGTTGGGAACGCGGATGAGGACGATGGTGTCGGTGTTGGACGCCACTTCTTCGCCGGCCCGCAGCGAGTCGAGTTCGTCCTGGGACAGGGGGTTGCCGTGGGCGTCGGTGCGGCTGTCGGTTCCGACCATGAGAATGTCGACGGCGCCGTCGGCGCTTCCGCCGAGTCCCAGACCGCCCGCGGTTGCCAGATTGTTGCGCAGCGAGTCGATGCTCCGCCAGGCGAATCCCGTCACGACGAGGGCGAGCACCGACAGCACCGCCACAGCGATGTGAATCGGCCGCCGAGCCGTGCTCAGGGGTGCGTCTGGTGGGGGTTGCTCGTGTGACACGGAAACCAGGCTACTGGTCGACGCGCCGGGAGCAGGGAGGCGTCGATCGGCGTGCCAGACTGACCCCCGTGACGAACATCCTTGTGACCGGCGCCCGGGGACAGCTGGGTGGGCATCTTCTCCGGCGGGCCGCGGCGACCGGAATCCCGGCTCGGGGTGTGGGGTCGGACGAGCTCGACATCACCGATGCCGACGCGGTGAATGCGCAGGTCGAAGGTGGATCGGTGGTGATCAACTGTGCCGCGTACACGGCGGTCGACGCTGCGGAGTCGGATGAGGACACCGCCCGGGCGGTGAACGAGCTGGGGCCTGCGAATCTGGCGGCGGCGTGCGCCCGGGTAGGTGCCCGGCTGATCCATGTGTCCACCGACTACGTGTTTGCCGGGCAGGGCGACACGCCGTACGAGGTGGACGCTCCGACCGGTCCGGCTACTTCCTACGGACGCACCAAACTCGCCGGCGAACGCGCCGTCCACGCAGCACTTCCGTCCGCCCATGTCGTGCGCACCGCATGGGTCTACACCGGGGTCGGCTCCGACTTCGTCTCGACCATGCTCCGGCTCGAGCGTGAACGTGACACGGTCGACGTCGTGGACGATCAGGTGGGCTCGCCCACATTCGCCGGCGACCTGGCCGGCGCGCTGCTCGAACTCGCCGGTCGCAGCGACGTCGACGCGCCGGTGCTGCACGCCACCAATTCGGGACGGGCGAGTTGGTTCGACCTCGCGCGCGCCGTGTTCGAGGAAGCAGGCGCGGACCCGCAGCGAGTGCGGCCGTGCACGAGTGCCCAGTTCGTGCGGCCCGCCCCTCGACCGGCGTTCTCGGTGCTGTCCGGTCGCGCCTGGGCCGATGTCGGGTTGACCCCGTTGCGGCCGTGGCGAGACGCGTTGCATGCCGCCCTGCATGCAGCGGTGTGAGGCGGACCCTCTCTCAACGGCTACGCTTGCCCGCGTGAGTTCGAAGCTGGCCGTGGTGACGGTGACCTTTTCGCCAGGTGAGCATCTGGAGCAATTCCTGGGCACTCTCGCCGAGGCGACGAAAGAAGATCCGCAGGTCGTGATGGCCGACAACGGATCGACGGACGGCGCCCCCGAGGCCGCGGACGCGGCGCACGACCACGTGCGCCTGCTGCGCACCGGCGGGAACATCGGCTACGGCGGTGCCATCAACAGGGCTGTGGCGGAGATCGACGACGAGATCGAGTTCGTCGTCATCGCCAATCCGGATGTTCGCTGGGCGCCCGGATCGATCGACGTACTCCTCGCGGCCGCCGAGCGCTGGCCGCGAGCGGGGGCGCTCGGACCTCTCGTTCTGGAACCCGACGGGAGCGTCTACCCGTCGGCGCGCCAGGTGCCCGACCTCGTGTCGGGGGCAGGGCACGCGATTCTGGGCACGGTGTGGCCGTCCAACCCGTGGACTGCCGGCTACCGCCAGGAGAACGAGACGGTCAGTGAGCGGTCGGTCGGCTGGTTGTCCGGTTCGTGCCTGCTGATGCGGCGGGCGGCCTTCGACTCGATCAACGGCTTCGATTCCCGCTACTTCATGTACATGGAGGACGTCGACCTCGGCGACCGACTGGGCAAGGCCGGGTGGCTCAACGTGTACGTGCCCTCCGCCGAGGTCACCCACGCGAAGGGGCACGCCGCGGGCAAGCATCCGGAACTGATGCTGCCCGCTCACCATCAGAGCGCGTACCGGTTCCAGGCCGATCGTCATCCCCACTGGTGGCAGGCGCCGCTGCGGTGGGCACTTCGGGGAGGATTGGCAGTGCGGTCGAAGATCGCCGTGGCTGCCGCGGTCCGGGAACGACGCACGAACCAGAACGAGGGGGGAACGACTCATGGCAATTGAGAAGACGACCGATGCAGTGGTGCTGGTCGGCGGTAAGGGAACGAGGCTTCGCCCGCTGACGTTGTCGGCGCCCAAGCCCATGCTGCCCACGGCGGGTCTGCCGTTCCTCCAGCATCTGCTCGCGCGGATCGGGGCGGCCGGGATCACGCACGTGGTCCTCGGCACATCCTTCAAGGCGGAGGTCTTCGAGGACTACTTCGGCGACGGCTCGAAGCTGGGACTCGAGATCGACTACGTCACCGAGACCGAGCCTCTCGGCACCGGTGGCGGCATTCGCAACGTTCTGCCGAAGCTGCGTGGTGACCACGCCATGGTCTTCAACGGTGACGTCCTGGGCGGCACCGACCTGGGCGCGATCCTCGACACCCACCGGAACCGGGACGCGGACGTCACCCTGCACCTCGTGCGGGTGGGGGATCCGCGGGCGTTCGGCTGCGTGCCCACCGACGCCGACGGCCGGGTCACCGCGTTCCTCGAGAAGACGCAGGACCCGCCGACCGACCAGATCAATGCCGGCTGCTACGTCTTCAAGCGCGAGATCATCGAACGGATCCCCGAGGGACGCGCGGTGTCGGTGGAGCGCGAGGTGTTCCCGTCGCTGCTGGCCGAGGACGCCCGCGTGTACGGACACGTCGACTCCTCGTACTGGCGCGATATGGGCACCCCCGAGGATTTCGTGCGCGGTTCCGCGGACCTGGTGCGGGGCATCGCTCCGTCGCCTGCGCTCGACGGTCCCCGCGGCGAATCGCTCGTCCACCCGGGTGCGGGTGTCGCCCCGGGTGCGCTGCTGATCGGCGGAACCGTCGTCGGTCGCGGCGCCGAGGTGGGTGCGGGCGCACGACTCGACGGCGCGGTGCTGTTCGACGGCGCCGTGGTCGAGGCGGGAGCGACCGTCGAACGGTCCATCATCGGTTTCGGGGCACGCATCGGGCCGCGGGCTCTGGTGCGTGACGCGGTGATCGGTGACGGAGCCGACATCGGCGCCCGATGTGAACTCCTGCGCGGCGCCCGGGTGTGGCCGGGAGTGACGTTGCCCGACGGCGGGGTCCGCTTCAGCACGGACGTGTGAGAGATCAACGTATCCCTGCCCTGAAGGGCGGGTTTGCCAGTCGCGTCCCCGACTGGCTGTCAGGCGCGCCGACTGTAGGCCGGTTGATTAGGCGGCCCAATAGCCGTGCGTCGTGGTCATGTACTTCACGTACCCCAGGTAGCCGATGTTCAACGCGGCATTGTGATCTGCCTGATCGACATGTCCACACACCCGGCACACAAACCGATCCTGTGTGATCCGGTTCGCCTTGTCGACGTGCCCGCACGGGTAGCACGTCCGCGAGGTGTTCCGCGGGTTGATGACCTCCACAGGGACACCCACCGACGCGGCTTTGTAGGTGACGAAGTCCCGCAACTGTGCATACGCCCACGAGTGCAGTTGTTGCCGCTGTGCCTTGGCCAGCCGTACCCGCTCGCGGATCCCGGAAAGGTCTTCCAGGACGATTCCACGTGCAGTCCCGGCTCTACCACGCAACGCTGATCGGCTACCTCCGGCCATGAAGGGCCCGGCTTCCGCCGAAGCGCTGGTGAAGTGACGCACGGCTTCACACGCTGAGTGGCGCTCGACGATTCGTTCACGGAGGGATCGGCGATCCGGACCCGAGGCGTCCCAACGGATTACGCGGACGATCGGATCGGGTTGCCGAGCACCTTGCGGCCGTTCGGGGGATCTCGGCTACGCCGACCCGGCGATCTGGGGAACATCCTCCGGCGACCGTATCTCGGCGAAACGCCCGACGTCGGAACAGCGCCCCTAGCGCAGTCCGGCCAGGTGTACGAGCTGGTCGATCGTGGACTTCTCCGCGTTCGGCGGCAGTGCGTCCACCGGCCACCAGCGGAGGTCCGTCGATTCGGAGCTGCGCACGATGTGGGCGTCGGGACGCGCGCGGACGAGGAACCGGAGATCCAGGTGCCGGGTGGGCTGTCCGAGTGAGCACGTGATCGGGTGGGTGTGCGCCGACAGCAGGTCGGGATCGATGCGGAGGTCGGGAATTCCCGATTCCTCGCACGCCTCCCGCAGCGCGGCGTCGACGACGGTCTCGTCGGAAGGCTCGCAGTGCCCGCCCAATTGGATCCACCGGCCGACCCGGGGATGCAGGGTCAGAAGCACGTGACATCCTCCCTCGTCCAGGACGAGGGACGACGCCGTGATGTGTCCGGGTGCGTGCTCACGCAGGCACCCGAGCGGCGCCGACGCGAGGAACGCGAGCATGGTGTGGCGCAACGATTCGTCGTTCTCGTCGAGCGTTTTCCAGCCCTCGAGCGCGGCGGTCGCGGTGCGGTGTAGTGATTCGGCGCTCATTGCGCGTGGGTCATCTCTCGATCAGGGCGTCGCCGGGGTCGGCGGCGTGTCGGGGGGTGAGTGGTTCGAGGGGGTGGCCGACGGCGACCGCGCCGAGTGGTTGCCAGTCGGCGGGCACGTCGAGGGTGCTGCGGACGAGGTCCGGGGCGAAGATCGTCGACCCGATCCAGCAGCTGCCGATTCCCTTGGTGGCCAACGACACCAGCAGTGCTTGCACTGCGGCACCGGCCGCGACGGTGAACATCGTCGCCTCGGCCGCCTGCCGGCGCTTGTCGGGGTAGCTGTGGGCGCCGTCGGGGACGCAGAACGGGATGATCACCACCCGCGCCGCCACCGCGTCTGCGCTCATCCCGTCGGCGGCCAGGTCGGTGCGCCACTGCTTCCGCATCCGGGTCAGCAGTGCGTCGCGGACGGCGGGGGTGCGGACCCACACGAAACGGACCGGTCGGGTGTGGTGCGGTGCGGGCGCGGTCAGGGCGTCCGCGAGAGACGCCCGCACCGCATCCGGATCAACCGGGTCGGTCGCGAACTGCCGGACCGAGCGGCGCAGCAGCAACGCCTCCGCCCGCCCCATCTCGACCGATTCGGTGGTGCCGAGCCAGAACAGGTCCTCGGCGCCGCGCCGGATCAGATCCTGTGCCCGCGAACCGTCGTCGACCAGATCCAGGCCACGCACGACCGCGACCGGTACCCCGCCGAGTTTGCCCTTGACCAGATCCCCCGCCGCGGCGATCTCGTCGGCGACCGCCACCTCCGTCACCACCAGTTCGTTGCCCTGACTGTCGCGGGACCCGGCGTACCCGTGCAACACCGGAAGCCCGGCTGCGCCGATCGCGGCGTCGATCTGGCCGTTGCGCCACGCCCGGCCCATGGTGTCGGTGACCACCACCGCCACCCGCACCCCGAGCGCCACCTCGATCGCATCGCGCAAGGTTCGGGCGCTGGCATCGGGATCCTCCGGCAGCAGCGCCAGTTCGGAGCCCTCCACGTTCGAGCCGTCGATGCCCGAGGCGGCCTGCACGATCCCGAGCCGGTTCTCGGTGATCAGGGTCCGGCCCTTGCGGGCCACGACCCGGACCGCTTCCTGCTCGACCAGCCGCCGGCGGGCGGCATCGCGTTCGTCCGGGTCGGTCGGCGAGGACACGATCCGGCCCTCGACCTTCGAGAACACCTTGCTGGTGACCACCAGCACGTCCCCTTCGGCGAGCCACGGCGCGGCCGCGACCACGGCTGCCGCCAGGTCGTCGCCGGGCCGGAACTCGGGCAGACCGATCACCGGGCGGATCTCGAGCGCGCCGCCCGGGGCGTGATCGAGCCGGGCGGAACCGGTGCGGTCGCTCACAGCGTCACCCCCGCCACGTCCAGCGCCGCCCGCACCATCGCGGCGGTGGCGTCAGGGTCGGTCATGATCAGCGGCACCCGGGCCACCTCGACACCGGGGACCTCGGCGGTGTCGGTGTCGTGAACCAGCCAGCCGTCGAGGATCCCGGTCCCGGACCGGGCCCCGTACCAGCGGCCGATCGCCTCCGCGGAGGTTTCGACGCCGATCACGTCGAGGCATTCGTCGGCCATGCCGCGCAACGGTTTTCCGCCGACGATCGGCGAGATCCCGACCACCTTCGCCGCGGTGGTGCGGAGCGCACCCCGGATCCCCGGCACCGCCAGGATCGCCCCGACACTGACCACCGGATTCGACGGTGCCAGCAGCACGATGTCGGCGGTCTCGATCGCCTCGAGCACCCCCGGCGCCGGGGCGGCCTGCTCGGCGCCGATGTGCGCGAAGCTGTGCGTCGGGACCTGGGCGCGGTACCGCACCCACCACTCCTGGAAGTGGATCGCCCGCTGCTCCCCGTCCTCGGGATCGGTGATCACGACGTGAGTTTCACTACGATCGTCGGTCACCGGCAGCAGCGTCACACCCGGCTGCCACCGGTTGCACAACGCCTCGGTCACCGCCGACAACGGATACCCCGTCCGCAGCATCTGCGTGCGGATCAGATGCGTCGCGATGTCCCGGTCACCGAGCCCGAACCAATCCGGTTTCGCACCGTAGGCGGCGAGTTCGGCCTTGGCGTTCCAGGTTTCACCGGCATGCCCCCACCCACGCCCGGTGTCGATGCCGTCCCCGAGGGTGTACATGCAGGTGTCCAGGTCCGGGCAGATCCGCAACCCGTGCATCCACACGTCGTCACCGACATTGACCACCGCGGTGATGGAATGACCGGAACCGGCACCCCCACGACCGGGCGCATCGACCCCGAGCAACCTCCGCACACCTTGCAGGAACCGGGCCCCGCCCACCCCGCCAACCAATACAGTCACGTTCACGATGCAAGCCTAGGCGGTGGCCGCCCGCCTCCTGTGGGCTGCTTCCGCGGAGCGAATCGAGAGCGCGAAATAGTAATCGACTTTCGACGGTTAGCTTGACCGCGACACGCTGGGCGTGTCTAATCACAAATATGTCATTCCGACGTTGTGGGCGTGGAATCACTTGCAGCGGGGATCAATTCGAACGGTTGTTCGAAGGGGTGGCAGGGGTGTTCGGTTCGGGGTACATGATCGATCGAAATTTTCTGCGCTATCACAGGTGAGGAGGCGGAACGATGCCCAATGAGCAGATCGAGTCGGAGACTCGCTGGAGCACAGTAAGCGACGAACCGCAGACCAATTCCGAAGCAGGCGCAGCGGACGGCGTCTGTGTTCAAGAAGTCTGTGTGCAAGAAGGCAGTGTGAAAGAAATTCCTGTGCCGGAACTCGTCGCACAGGAAGTCGAGACGACGGGCCCCCGCCCGGCGTTGAGTCTGGTGACCGGTTTCGACGAACTGTTCGAGACCATCGAGGATCAGTGGCAGGAACGCGCGCTCTGTGCGCAGACCGACCCGGAGGCCTTCTTCCCCGAAAAGGGAGGCTCCACCAGGGAAGCGAAGCGCATCTGCCTGGGCTGTGAGGTGCGGGACGAGTGCCTCGACTACGCACTGGCCAATGACGAGCGGTTCGGTATCTGGGGCGGCCTGTCGGAGCGTGAGCGCCGGCGCCTGAAGCGGGGGATCGTCTAGTTCAGTCTTCGTCGCCCGGCAAATCCGGGTCGATGACCTCGGGTTCGACTCCGAGGTACGTACTCACCTGCTGTACGAGCACGTCGTGCACCAGGTCGGTGAGGTCGTCCGGGTCCTTGGCGCGCTGTTCGAGCGGTCGTCGGAACAGGACGACTCGCGCCCGCGTCGTGGATCCGTGCCGGTCGATGCCGGCCGGGATCAGTCGGGACAGTGGCACGGGCCCGTCCGCCACGACCTCGGCGGGCCAGTTGACCGAATCCGGGTCGAGCGCATGAATCTTCGGGACCTCGTCGACAGCGATGTCCAGCTTCGTCAGGCGTTCGCGCCAGCGCGCGTCGATCGGCGCGAATGCCTCGAGCACCACCAGATCGAACTTCTCTGCGCGGCTCCGTCGTGCCGGCGCGTCCGGAGGAAACACGGAGCCGCGGATTCCCCGTCCCCGTCGGTCGACGGATCGGGTGGTCACGGGACGCCTGCGTCGTGCTCTGGACATGGTGTGGACATTACGACAGCCGCACACTCTCGGTGTGTCCGAGTAGGTGTCGGGCCTTCGTGGGGCTAGGCTTCCTAGCTGTGAGATCTCTGCGTCGATGCTGCCGCCCCGGGTGCAAGAACCCCGCTGTCGCGACGCTCACGTACGTCTACTCCGACTCCACCGCCGTCGTCGGCCCGCTTGCCACGGTCGACGAGCCGCACTCGTGGGATCTGTGCGAAACGCACGCGTCGAGGATCACCGCACCCAAGGGCTGGGAACTGGTTCGGTACGAGGGTGGGTTCTCGTCGAGCACCCCGGACGAGGACGATCTGACCGCGCTGGCGGAGGCCGTGCGGGAGGCGGGCCTCGGCGATCGCGGGCGGTCCGAACGGGCCGTGTCCACCGAGGATCGCGCGGAGACCGGCACCCAGCCCAGCCCGGCGCGCACCGGTCGTCGCGGCCACCTGCGGGTACTTCCCGACCCTTCCAACTGACGTCCAGCCTGCCTCCGGGCCTGCGGTCCGCGGCGTGCCGTGCCCGCGACGGGCAGGCATTAGGCTTGCGCCAGCACTGGTGCTCGTAAAGGAGAAACAAGAAGTGGCGCGAACAGCCGAGTCCGTACATGCCGTGATCAAGGCTTACGACGTGCGGGGTGTCGTCGGTGAACACATCGACGCCGCGTTCGTGCAGGACGTGGGTGGCGCATTCGCACGACTCGTTCGCGAGGACAGCGCCACGAAGGTCGTGATCGGCTACGACATGCGCGCGTCGTCCCCGGAACTGGCCCGCGCATTCGCCGACGGCGTCACCGACCAGGGCCTGGACGTCGTCCTCATCGGACTCGCGTCCACCGATCAGCTGTATTTCGCTTCGGGGCTGTTCGACTGCCCGGGTGCGATGTTCACGGCGAGCCACAACCCGGCGAAGTACAACGGCATCAAGCTGTGCCGCGCAGGCGCGAAGCCGGTGGGCCAGGAGACGGGCCTCGCCACGATCGCGGCCGAGGTCGTCGACGGGGTTCCCGCGTTCGACGGCGCTCCCGGCACGGTGTCCGAGGAGGACGTGCTCGAGCAGTACGCGAGTTTCGTCCGCGGACTGGTGAACCTCTCCGACCTCCGCCCGCTGACGGTGGCCGTCGACGCGGGCAACGGCATGGGCGGGCACACCGTCCCCGCCGTGTTCGAGCCGATGCCGGTGAAGCTGGAACCGCTGTACTTCGAGCTCGACGGCACGTTCCCGAACCACGAGGCGAACCCGCTCGACCCGGCCAACCTCGTGGACCTGCAGCGGTACGTCCGTGAGACCGGTGCCGACATCGGTCTGGCGTTCGACGGCGACGCCGACCGCTGCTTCGTGGTCGACGAGCTCGGCAACCCGGTGTCGCCGTCCGCCGTCACAGCCCTGGTCGCCGAGCGGGAGCTGGCCAAGGAGCCCGGCGCGACCGTCATCCACAACCTCATCACGTCCCGCGCGGTGCCGGAGCTGGTGACCGAGCTGGGCGGACACCCGATCCGCACCCGGGTGGGGCATTCGTTCATCAAGCAGCAGATGGCCGAGACGGGCGCGATCTTCGGCGGCGAGCACTCCGCGCACTACTACTTCCGCGACTTCTGGGGCGCCGACTCCGGCATGCTCGCCGGACTGCACGTCCTCGCGGCACTGGGGGAGCAGGATCGTCCGCTGTCCGAGCTGATGGCGAAGTACGAGCGGTACGCGGCGTCGGGCGAGATCAACTCGACCGTCGCGGACGCCGCCGAACGGACCGACGCGGTGCTGTCGGCGTTCGCCGAGCGCACCACGGACGTGGATCGGCTCGACGGTGTCACGGTCGCACTGGCGGACGGCGCGTGGTTCAACTTGCGGGCCTCCAACACCGAACCGCTCCTGCGACTCAACGTGGAGGCGGCGACGGCGGCCGAGGTAGATGCACTCGTTACCGAGATACTGGGCATCGTCCGAGCCTGACTGCCATAGTTGGAAGTACAGGTTCTGCTCGTGCTGCGGATGTGGCTTGCACTGATGAAGAAAGGGGGTGCGGTGTCATGACAGCGCCGACGCCCCTGGTCGATCTGGACGACGGGGACGCACTGGTTGCGGCGGACACCGAGGGTGTGTTGCGATCCGCCGCCATGGGGGGTGCCCAGATCCGGGCCACCCGGTCCGCGGTCGAGGAGGGGGCGCTCGAACGACTGCAGGGGCTGCGTCCGCGCAGTGTGGTGGTGGTGACCGGTGCGGGGCGGGCCAGCCGCGGGGCGGCGATCCTGACGGCGGTCCTCGCCGAACGGATCGGTTTCCCGCTGGTGCGCGCCACCCGGACCCCCGTGTGGGTGGGCCCGCTCGACGTGGTCGTGGTGGCCGGCGACGACGCAGGCGACCCGCGGCTCGTGCAGGCCATCGACGCGGCGGTGCGCCGCGGCGCCGAAGTGGTGGTGGCGGCACCGGACGAGGGACCCTTGCAGGCCGCGGCGGCCGGACGCGTCGTCATGTTCGCGCCGCGGGTCCGGGCACTCACCCGGCACGGTCTGCTCCGGTACTTCGCCGTTCTGCTGGCCGTCCTCCGGGTGGTCGGTTCGGAACGCTGGGGTGACGAGGTTCCCGACCTCGAGCAGATCGCCGACGCCGTCGACGGTGAGGCGCTGCGCGACAGGCCGAACAGCGAGGTGTTCCACAATCCCGCGAAATCGTTGGCCTCCCGCATGCAGGGACGCCGTATCGTGCTCACGGGCGATACGGAGAGCACGGTGGAACTGGCCCGGCACGGCGCCGAGGCGCTGCTGCACGCGGGCCGGGTGGCGACCGCGTCGGAGCTTCCGGACGTTCTGAGCGCGGCGGGCACGTTCCGTGTCGACCAGGCGCTCTCCGCGCACGACTCGATATTCCACGATCCCGAGTTGGACGGTCCACCGTCGGCGAGCCCGGTGCGCACGTTCGTGTTGTCGGCCGACGCCGATCGGATGCTCGTCGAACGCCGGATCGCCGCTCTGGGCGACGTCGATCTCGTCGTCGCGTCCTCGGACGAGGGTCAGGTTCCGTCGCAGCGTCCCGAGCTGGAACAGGCGGCGGTTCTCGTCGGCAGGCTCGACATGACTGCCGCGTATCTCCAGTTGATCGGCGGTATCTAGTGCACCGACTCGAAGGTGCGCTCCGGTCCTACGCGTGGGGATCGCGCACAGCCATCGCACAGCTGCGTGGACTTCCGGTTCCCACGGCGCATCCGGAGGCGGAACTGTGGTTGGGCGCGCACCCGGGTGACCCGGCCCGCGTCCTCACGGAGGAGGGCCCCCGGTCCCTTCTGGACCTGGTGCACTCGGAACCCGAACGCCAGCTCGGCAAGCGGAGTGTGGAGACGTTCGGCGAACGTCTCCCGTTCCTGCTGAAGTTGCTCGCGTCGGAGGAACCACTGTCGTTGCAGGCCCATCCGAGCGCCGAGCAGGCGTGGGAGGGTTTCGCCCGGGAGAACGAAGCGGGAATTCCGCTCGAATCCTCGGTGCGCAACTACAAGGACGCCAGCCACAAACCGGAACTCGTCGTGGCCCTCAGCCGGTTCCACGCGCTCGCCGGTTTCCGGGACCCGCAGCGGACCGTCAAACTGCTCGAGGCGATCGCGGTTCCGGAGCTGCAGCCCTACGCCGGCCTGATTGCCGGGCAACCCGACTCGGACGGTCTCCGCGCGTTGTTCACCACGTGGATCACGTTGCCGCAGCCGGTGCTCGGCGCACTGATGCCGAGGGTGCTCGACGGATGCGTCGCCTATCTGTCGAACACCAAGGACGGTGAGTTCGCGGCGGAGATCCGCACCGCCCTCGAATTGAGTGAGGTGTACCCGGGGGATGCGGGGGTGCTGGCCGCGCTCCTCCTGAACCGGGTCACCCTCGAACCAGGGCAGGGCCTGTACCTCGACGCGGGCAACCTCCACGCCTACCTGCACGGGATGGCCGTCGAGATCATGGCCAACTCCGACAACGTGCTGCGCGGGGGACTCACGCCCAAGCACGTGGACGTTCCGGAGTTGCTGCGCGTCCTCGACTTCGACACCGTCGACATTCCGATACTGGAAGCGGAAGAACGCCCGGGCCGTGGCGAATTCGTGTACTCCACACCGGCGCCGGAATTCGTCCTCGCGCGGATCGATCTGTCGCCGGACGGCCCCACGGAGCACCGGCTCGACTCGGAGGGGCCCCACATTCTGCTGTGCACCTCGGGTTCGGTGGAGTTGCGGTGCGGAACCGATGCCCTCGACCTGTCCCAGGGCAACGCCGTCTGGATCGCGGCCGAGGACCCCGAAGTCGTGGTGACCGCGGGCACCGAGTCCGCCCAGTTGTTCAGTGCGAGGGTCGGCCCGCCGATCGCGTAGCCTGTGACCCGCCCTGCGATCCGAGAAGGGCTCCGCGGCCCGTCGTGAGGGTCGTGTGCGACCGAGAGGAGAAGTCAGTTGTCGGCTCATGGGGGAAAGAAGGCGATTCTCGCCGCGCTCGGCGCCAATGCCGGTATCGCGGTAGCCAAGTTCGCCGGCTTCCTGATCACCGGCTCGTCGTCGATGCTGGCGGAATCCGTGCACTCGGTGGCCGACACCTCCAACCAGGGCCTGCTCCTGCTCGGCCAGAAGAAGGCCGAACGCGCCGCCGACGACCTGCACCAGTTCGGTTACGGGCGTAGCCGCTACTTCTACTCGTTCGTCGTCGCGCTCGTGTTGTTCAGCCTCGGTTCGCTGTTCGCGATCTACGAGGGCATCCACAAGATCCAGCACCCCGAGGAACTCACGTCGCCCCTCGTGGCGGTGGTCATCCTGGTAATCGCCATCGGGCTCGAGGCGTTCAGCTTCCTCACCGCCGTGCGGGAGTCGCGTCCCCTCAAGGGGCAGGCGAGCTGGTGGGGATTCATTCGCACGTCGCGCAGCCCGGAGCTTCCCGTCGTGCTGCTCGAGGATACCGGCGCACTGGTCGGTCTGGTCCTCGCGCTCGGTGGTGTCGGACTGACGATGCTCACCGGGGATCCGGTGTGGGACGGTGTCGGCACCCTCTGTATCGGCGCCCTGCTCGGAATCATCGCGATCATCCTCATCGTCGAGATGCAGAGCCTGCTGATCGGTGAAGGAGCCACCGCCGACGAGGAGTCGCGCATTCTCGCCGCCCTCGTCGACGGCGAGAAGATCGAGCGCGTCATCCACTGCAAGACGCAGTACCTCGGACCCGAGGAAATTCTCGTGGCCGCGAAAGTGGCGGTGGCCGCCGGATCGGACATCAGCGCCGTCGCCGAGGCCATCGACGAGGCCGAGGCGCGAGTGCGCGGCGCGGTCCCCGCGGCTCGCCGCATCTACATCGAACCCGACCTGTTCCGGGCAACCGAAGGCATAGGCTGAACGGCAACTTTCGATTGAGGAGGCTGATGTGGCCATCCAGGACAAAGGCAGCGGAGAACCGCACCTAGGCGGCAGGCCGACCGGATTGTTCCGCACCAAGTCGATCGAGCAGTCGATCCGAGACACGGACGAACCGGAAACCAAACTCCGCAAGGATCTGACGGCGTGGGACCTGACCGTCTTCGGCGTGGCCGTCGTCATCGGTGCCGGCATCTTCACGCTCACCGCGCGCACCGCAGGCAACGTCGCCGGTCCGTCCGTGTCGGCGGCGTTCGTGATCGCCGCCATCGCGTGCGGGCTCGCCGCGCTCTGCTACGCCGAGTTCGCCTCGACCGTTCCGGTCGCGGGCAGCGCGTACACGTTCTCGTACGCGACTTTCGGTGAGCTGATCGCGTGGATCATCGGCTGGGACCTCATCCTCGAATTCGCGCTCGCCGCGTCGGTCGTGGCGAAGGGCTGGTCGCTCTATCTCGGTGAGGTGATCGGCAACCACACCCCGGTGGCGCAGCTCGGCTCGGTCACGTTCGACTGGGGTGCGGTACTCATCGTCGCGATCATCACCGTCGTGCTGGCGACGGGCACCAAGCTGTCGTCGCGGGTCTCACTCGTGATCACCTCGATCAAGGTGGCCGTGGTGCTCGTCGTGGTGGTGGTCGGCGCGTTCTACATCGACACCGACAACTACTCCCCGTACATCCCTCCGTCCGAGGCGGGCAGCACGGGCGAGGGCATCCACCAGTCCCTGTTCTCCTACGTCACGGGCGCCGGCGGCAGCACGTTCGGCTGGTACGGCCTGCTGGCGGCGGCGAGCCTGGTGTTCTTCGCGTTCATCGGTTTCGACATCGTCGCCACCACCGCCGAGGAGACGAAGGATCCGCAGAAGGCGTTGCCCCGCGGAATTCTGGGATCGCTGCTGATCGTGACGATCCTGTACGTGGCGGTGACGCTGGTGCTCACCGGCATGGTCGACTACCACGAATTGGCCGGGGACAGTTCCAATCTGGCCACCGCTTTCGGCATCCACGGGATCACGTGGGCGAAGAACCTGATCTCGTTCGGTGCGCTCGCGGGCCTCACCACCGTGGTGATGGTGCTGATGCTCGGGCAGACCCGGGTTCTGTTCGCCATGTCCCGGGACGGACTGATGCCCAGGCGCCTGGCGCCGACCGGCAAGCACGGCACACCTGTTCGGATCACCGTGCTCGTCGGTGTCGTGGTTGCCGTGCTCGCGGGCATCTTCCCGATCGGCACCCTCGAGGAAATGGTCAACATCGGAACGCTGTTCGCGTTCGTCCTCGTGTCGATCGGCGTGATCGTGCTGCGCCGGACACGACCGGACCTGCCCCGCGGATTCCGTGTCCCACTGGTTCCGTGGGTGCCCATCCTCGCCGTCCTCGCCTGCCTGTGGTTGATGGTGAATCTGTCGGTCGAGACGTGGATCCGGTTCATCGTGTGGATGGCGCTCGGCGTGATCATCTACTTCGCCTACAGCCGCCGCCATTCGATGATGGAGAGACGAAGCCGCGGCGAGGTCTGACACGCAACGGGATTCGGCGTCCGGTGGCCGGAGCGGCAGTACCGGGCGAGTACCCCGGAGGCGGCGGGCACTAATGTCTTCGCCATGACTTCGTCGCGTGTCCGGGTGCCCTATCAGGAGGCTGCGCGGCTGCTGCTGCGTCAGTCGGTGCTCGATGCGATGCGGGATCTCCTGTTCGAGAAGGACTGGTCGGACATCACGATGTCGGATGTCGCGGCCGGTGCCGGGGTGAGCAGGCAGACGCTCTACAACGAGTTCAAGTCGCGGCAGGGGCTGGCGGAGGCGTACGCCCTCCGGCTGGCCGACGAACTGGTCGACGCGGTCGACGAGGCGCTCGAGGCGAACGTCGGGGAAGGCCGCGCCGCGCTGCTTTCCGGATTCACCGCGTTCTTCGCAGCCAGCCTGTCCGACCCGCTCGTGCAGTCACTTCTGCGCGGCGAGACCAAGCCCGATCTGCTGCGTCTGATCACGACCGAGAGCGCGCCGATCATCGAGCGGGCGTCGACGCGGCTCGCCGACGTTTTCCAACGGGGCTGGGTGCGGGCGAACCCGTCGGACGCGGGGATTCTCAGCCGCGCCATCGTGCGCCTCGCTATGAGTTACATCTCGATGCCACCCGAATCCGAGGCCAACGTCGCCGAGGATCTGGGTGCTCTTCTGGGGCCTTTCGTGGACGAGGCGGTCGACGGGGCCGATCGGGAGTGACCGCCCCGCGGCGCAGCCTCACGTGAGTGTGACCCTCGGGCCGCAGTACCGATAGCCTTGACCGAAACAGCAGTCAACCAGGAGAGGCAGATGACGACCTCAGTTTCAACCACGCCCGTGGCCGAGAGCCGAAACGGGATCGATTTCAAGGTGGCGGACCTTTCGCTCGCCGAGTTCGGCCGCAAGGAGATCCGGCTCGCCGAGCACGAGATGCCGGGACTGATGGCGCTTCGCCGCGAGTACGCAGAGGTGCTGCCGCTCAAGGGTGCTCGCATTTCCGGTTCGCTGCACATGACCATCCAGACGGCCGTCCTCATCGAGACGCTCACCGCGCTGGGCGCCGAGGTCCGCTGGGCCTCGTGCAACATCTTCTCGACGCAGGATCACGCCGCCGCCGCGATCGTCGTCGGCCCGCACGGCACGCCCGAGGCGCCGCAGGGCACCCCGGTCTTCGCGTGGAAGGGCGAGACGCTCGAGGAGTACTGGTGGGCCGCCGAGAAGATGCTCACCTGGCCGGACGCCGACAAGCCCGCGAACATGATCCTCGACGACGGCGGCGACGCCACGATGCTCGTCCTCAAGGGCGCGCAGTTCGAGAAGGCCGGCGTCGTGCCGCCCACCGACGACGAGCAGGATTCCGACGAGTACAAGGTGTTCCTCGCCCTGCTGCGTCAGTCCCTCGAAGCGGACAAGACCAAGTGGACCAAGGTTGCGGAGTCGGTCCAGGGCGTCACCGAGGAGACCACGACCGGTGTCCTGCGTCTCTACCAGGTCGCGGCCGCCGGTGAACTCACGTTCCCGGCCATCAACGTCAACGACTCGGTCACCAAGAGCAAGTTCGACAACAAGTACGGCACCCGGCACTCGCTGCTCGACGGCATCAACCGCGGCACCGACGTCCTGATCGGCGGCAAGGCCGCGCTCGTTTGCGGTTACGGCGACGTCGGCAAGGGTTGCGCGGAGGCTCTGCGCGGGCAGGGTGCCCGCGTCGCGGTCACCGAGGTCGACCCCATCAACGCCCTCCAGGCGCTGATGGACGGCTTCGAGGTGAAGACGGTCGAGCAGGCCATCGGCTGGGCCGACATCGTCATCACGTCCACGGGCAACAAGGACATCATCACGTTCGAGCACATGAACCAGATGAAGCACCAGGCCATCCTGGGCAACATCGGCCACTTCGACAACGAGATCGACATGGCCGGCCTCGAGCGTTCCGGCGACGTCACCCGCATCAACATCAAGCCGCAGGTGGACGAGTTCCGGTTCAAGGACGGCCACTCGATCATCGTGCTGTCCGAGGGCCGCCTGCTGAACCTCGGTAACGCCACCGGCCACCCCTCGTTCGTGATGAGCAACAGCTTCTCCAACCAGGTGATCGCGCAGATCGAACTGTGGACGAAGCCGGAGGAGTACGACAACGAGGTGTACCGCCTCCCGAAGCACCTCGACGAGAAGGTCGCGAAGATCCACGTCGAAGCGCTCGGTGGCACGCTCACCAAGCTCACGAAGGAGCAGGCGGAGTACATCGGCGTCGACGTCGAGGGCCCGTTCAAGCCTGAGCACTACCGGTACTAGAGATCGCGGCGTCCCCCGGTCCGTCGCGTACGGGCCGGGGGATACCCTTCTTCCTCGTGGGAAAACTGATTGCGCTGGAAGGCCTGGACGGCGCGGGCAAGCGAACACTCGTCGGCTCAGTGGTGACACGCCTCACCGAACAGGGCCTGGCGGTCGGCACCCTCGACTTTCCGCGGTACGGCAGGTCCGTGCACGCCGATCTGGCGTCCGAGGCGCTCAAGGGCGCGCACGGTGACCTCAGCGACTCCGTGCACGCGATGGCCGTGATGTTCGCGCTGGACCGGTCCGGCGCCGTCGGGGAACTGTCGGCGCTGCTCGCCGAACACGATCTGGTGATTCTCGACCGCTACGTGGCGTCCAACGCCGCGTACGGTGCGGCCCGGTTGCATCAGGGGGCGGACGGGGAGTTCGTCGGCTGGGTGGGGAACCTCGAATTCGAGCGGCTGGGGCTGCCCCGGCCCGACCTGCAGCTGTATCTGGACGTTCCCGTGGCACTCGCCGAGCAACGCGCCCGCGGCCGTGAATCGGCGGATGCGAGCCGGTCGCTCGACGCCTACGAGCGCGACCGTGGACTGCAGGAACGCACCGGCGAGGTGTACCGGGAGCTGGCCGTGAAGGACTGGATTTCGCCGTGGTGGGTGCTCACCCCGGACACCGATCCGGTCACGCTCGCCGAAAACCTGGCACTCTTGAGTGACGACACGGCACGCCGTGACGAGAAAGAACACGGCACGCCGTAACGGCGAACGGGCTGTTACGGCCTCCGAAGATGCAACGATAGGGACATGAAGCCAAGGATTCTGGTTGTCGACGACGACACTGCGCTCGCGGAGATGCTCACGATCGTCCTCCGCGGCGAAGGATTCGATCCGTATGTGGTGGGGGACGGGACCCAGGCGCTCACCGCGGTCCGGGAGACACGCCCGGACCTGGTGCTGCTCGACCTGATGCTGCCCGGCATGAACGGCATCGACGTGTGCCGGGTCCTGCGCGCCGATTCCGGTGTCCCCATCGTGATGCTGACCGCGAAGACGGACACCGTCGACGTGGTCCTCGGATTGGAATCCGGCGCGGACGACTACATCATGAAGCCGTTCAAGCCGAAGGAGCTGGTGGCGCGGGTCCGGGCACGGCTTCGCCGGACCGAGGACGAGCCGGCCGAGCTGCTCAGCATCGCAGACATCGTCATCGACGTCCCCGCCCACAAGGTGAGCCGGGGCGAAGAACTGATCTCCCTCACCCCCCTCGAGTTCGACCTCCTGGTGGCTCTGGCGCGCAAACCGCGACAGGTGTTCACCCGTGAGGTCCTGCTCGAGCAGGTGTGGGGTTACCGACATGCAGCCGACACCCGACTGGTCAACGTGCACGTTCAGCGTCTGCGGGCCAAGGTCGAGACTGATCCCGAGAATCCCGAAGTGGTTTTGACGGTCAGGGGGGTCGGCTACAAGGCCGGACCGCCGTGACAGGTGTTTCCCGATGGCGGCGTCGTGTCAACCGACGCGTTTCGCCGATCCTTCGGTGGGGTCACTCACTGAGCAATACCCTCGCGCACACGTGGCGTCGTTCGCTGCAGCTGAGGGTCGTCGTCTCGACGTTGACGTTGTCGCTCATCGTCATCGTCGTGCTCGGCGTCGTGCTGACGAGCCAGATCACCGACCGTCTGCTCGAAACGAAGATCAACGCGGCGACCGAGGAGATGGACCGTGCCCGCAGCACGGTCGAGGGGCAGCTGGCAGGCGCGGACGACAGTAGTTCGCCCACCACCCAGCTCGACGGTGCCCGGGCGGCGCTGACGAACAGGGAGCCCGACGCCGGTCAGGCGTCGGGGTCGGCGGGAACGTTCGATCCTGTGCTGATCGTGCCCGGTGACGGCCCTCGCGCACCGACGTCCAGCGGTCCGGCGGACCAGATCCCGGAGTCACTGCGGGCGTTCGTCCAGGCCGGTCAGGTGGCCTACCAGTTCGCCACGGTCAACGATCCCGAAGGCTATTCGGGGCCGGCGCTGATCGTCGGGAGCCCGACCGCATCCGCGATCTCCACGCTCGAGCTGTATCTGGTGTTCCCGCTGGCCAGTGAGGACCGCAGTCTGTCGCTGGTTCGCGGCACGCTGCTGGTGGGTGGTGCGGTGCTGGCCGTGCTGCTCGCGGCCATCGCGCTCCTCGTCGCCCGGCAGGTGGTTCTGCCGATCCGGTCGGCGTCCCGGATCGCGGTGCGCTTCGCCGACGGCCGGCTGAAGGAACGCATGCCCGTGCGCGGCGAGGACGACATGGCCCGGCTGGCGATGTCGTTCAACGAGATGGCGGAGAGCCTGTCCAAACAGATCACCCAGCTCGAGGAGTTCGGAAACCTCCAGAAGAGATTCACCTCCGACGTGAGCCACGAGCTGCGGACACCGCTGACGACGGTGCGCATGGCGGCCGATCTCATCCACGACGGCAGCGACGATCTCGACCCTGTGCTCCGGCGGTCGTCGGAGTTGCTGGTCGCCGAACTCGACCGGTTCGAGGGGCTGCTTGCCGACCTCCTCGAGATCAGCAGGCACGACGCCGGTGTCGCGGAACTGGCCGCCGAGCAACTCGACGTCCGGATGTGTGCGCGTGCAGCGGTCTCGACGGTCCGTCACCTGGCGCGCGAGAGCGGGACCGAACTGATCGTGGACCTGCCCGATCAGGCAGTCATGGCCGAGGTGGACCCGCGTCGCGTGGAACGCATTCTGCGGAACCTCCTCGCGAACGCGATCGATCACGGAGAAGGCAAACCGGTGCTGCTGCGCCTGCGCGCCGACGACAGCGCTGCGGCGTTCATCGTGCGCGACCAGGGCGTGGGGCTGCGGCCGGGCGAGGAGAAGCTGGTGTTCAACAGGTTCTGGCGGTCCGATCCGTCGCGTGTGCGACGGTCGGGCGGTACCGGCCTCGGGCTCGCGATCAGTGTGGAGGACGCGAATCTCCACGACGGCAGGCTCGAGGCGTGGGGCGAACCCGGCCAAGGCGCCTGCTTCCGGCTGACGCTGCCGCGGGTGCGGGGCCGCAAGGTCGTGTCGAGCCCGCTGCCGTTGAAACCGGGAACCGCGAAATACGTTCAAGGGCAGCCTGTCCCGGGCGACACCACGTTGCCGGTGCGCAACGAGAGCCCGGAGACGGTGGCCGACGAATCCCGCACGGTTCCCCAGAAGCGCGAGCGTGCGCACGTCGGTGACCGAGACGGTTCGCACCTTCCGGAGCAGGACCTGTGACGCCCCGTCGGCGATCCGCCCTGCTGTCGCGGTCGGTGTGCGGAGCGATCGTCCTCGCGGTGCTCGTGACCGTCAGCGGGTGCGCGAGCCTCCCGGATTCCTCCACACCGCAGGCGATCGGCACGATCAACCGTGACTCGCCGGGATCGAGCGTCGCGGCCCCCGCGCCGGGGCGTGAACCCGACCTGCTGCTCCGCGACTTCTTCAAGGCCAGCACGGACCCGACCGACCGGCATCTGGCGGCCCGCCAATTCCTCACCGCCGGGGTGTCCGGCAGCTGGGACGACGCGGCCAGCGCGACCATCGTCGACAAGGTCGACGTGCTGCCGGAGACCCGGTCCGCCGAGAAGGCGACGTACACGATCCGCGCCAACAAGGTGGGGCAGCTCGAGCCCGGCGGACTGTACGTGGCGGAGGAGGGCAGCTTCGAGACGAAGATCAGCCTCGAGCTACTCGACGGGGAGTGGCGGATCTCCGAGCTCCCCGCCGGCGTGATCCTGGACCGGGCACAGTTCCTGAACACCTATCAGCGCAAATCGCTGTACTTCCTCGATCCGGCCGGGACGACGGTCGTGCCGGATCCGCGCTGGGTGTCGGGCGCCCAGGACCAGATGGCGTCGCAGCTGATCGGCCTGCTGATCGACGGGCCGAAGGCCGCCCTCACCCCGGCCGTGCGCAACGAGCTCGGCGACGGCGTGTCGGTGCGGGGCCCGATCACGAAGGCCGACGGCCGCACCGCGCAGGTGGGGGTGGGGCTCGGCGGCATCCGGATCGATTTCGCCGGCGTGCCGCCCATGGACGCGCAGGCGAAGCAGCTGTTCGCGGCACAGGTGATCTGGACGCTGGCCAACGCGGAGATCTCGGGCCCCTACGTGCTGCTCGCCGACGGCGAGCCCTTCGACGAGCGGTTCCCGAACGGGTGGACCACCGCCGACGTCGCGTCGATGAATCCGTTCGCGACCTCGAGCGCCACCGTGGGGCTGCACGCGCTGCGCGAGGGGTCGATGGTGAGCGTCACCGAGACCGGCGTCACGCCGGTGCCCGGGTACTTCGGTTCGGCCCGCAACATGCGTTCGCTCGCGCTGTCGCAGGACGGAAAGCTGGTCGCCGCGGTCGCGGACACCGGACGTCCCGCCCCGGAACCCGCGAGTTCGCTGATGGTCGGCGCCTACGAGGACGGTGCCGCGTCGGTGCTCGAAGGCGGCGCGATCACCCGCCCGACATGGGCGCCCGACAATTCGGCGATCTGGGCAGCGGTCAACGGCAACACGGTGATTCGGGTGTTGCGCGAGCCCGGCACCGGCCGGACGTCGGTGGTCAACGTCGACGCCGGCGCCGTCACCGCGCTGGGTGCCACGATCACCGAGTTGCGGCTGTCCCGCGACGGGGTGCGCGCGGCACTGATCGTCGACGGCAAGGTCTACCTCGCGATCGTCACCCAGATGCCGGGTGGTGAGTACGCTTTGACGAATCCCCGAGCGGTCGCGATCGGTCTGGGCAGCCCAGCGCTGTCCTTGGACTGGAGCACGAGCGACACGATCGTCGTCGCGCGCGCGGCCTCGGACATCCCGGTCGTGCAGGTGGCCGTCGACGGTTCGCGGATGGACGCGCTGCCGAGCCGTAACCTGACCGCGCCGGTGGTGGCCGTGGACGCGTCGACGACCACGGAGTTCGTCGCCGACTCCCGGGCGGTGTTCCAGTTGAACAACAACGATCCGGCGGGCGACCGGTACTGGCGGGAGGTTCCCGGATTGACGGGTGTGAAGGCGATCCCGGTCCTGCCGGGCTGAGGCTGTCGGTGCGGTCGCCGATACTGCCCGCATGCGCGCCCTGCCCGGCCTCCGGAGCCTGCTCGACCTGATCCTGCCCGCCGAATGCGGCGGGTGCGGGGTGCCGGGCACTCAGTGGTGTGCTCGCTGCGCCACGGAGTTGGCCGACGACCCCGTGCTGCTCCGGCCCCGCGTGGATCCCGGGGTCGGGGTGTGGGCCCTCGGACCGTACTCGGGTGCCCGCCGTCGGGCCGTGATCGCCGCGAAGGAACGCGGGCGGCGTGATCTCGCTGCGCCCCTCGGATCCGCCGTCGCGGGCGCCGTGGGCCGTCTGCAGCAGTGGGGTGAACTCGACCCGCCGGACGTGGCCCCGGTGGTTCTGGTGCCGGCTCCGACGCGTCCCCGGGCCGCCCGTGCACGCGGCGGCGACCCCGTCACCCGGATCGCCGTCGCCGCGGTGGGAGGCAGACGCGTGTGCCCCGCGCTCGTGATGCGACGCGCCGTGCGCGATTCGGTCGGACTGAGCGCAGATCAACGTCGAGTAAACCTCGAGGGTGGTGTCCGGTTGACGCGCAGCGGTCAAGTATTCGCGCGGCATCTCGCGTCGGAACCGGATGCACTGCACCGCATCTCGGTGGTCCTGCTGGATGACGTGTCGACCACCGGGGCGACCGCCGCCGAGTCGGTCCGGGTGCTGTCGCGAGTGGGTATCCGAGTGAGCGCGGTGGTCGTCGTGGCGGGTGTCAGATGAAATTCTGCCGAACAGTGGCACTCGCGCGCGTTACGTACTAGCGTCGCGGACACACCCGAAAACACAGGTAGGAGGTGGAACTTCGAACCTGGTGCCGGGCGGACCCCCTTCCGGCATTGCTCAAACTCGCCGCCGCCCATCAAGGGGCGGGGCCGTAATCGGGAGGTACGAGTGACGACCCCTTCGCAAGCCTCGGTTTTCGTCGACGACCGCACAACGGATGCACAAGAGAAGACGGATACCCCCAACGCCGAGATCGTCGTCAAGGGACGCAACGTCGAGGTACCCGACCACTTCCGCGTGTACGTCTCCGAGAAGCTGTCGCGCCTCGAGCGCTTCGATCCCTCCATATTCCTGTTCGATGTCGAACTTCACCACGAACCCAATCGACGCCAGAGGAAAAACTGCCAGCGCGTCGAGATCACTGCCCGAGGCAAGGGGCCGGTAGCCCGAGCCGAGGCATGCGCCGACAGCTTCTATGCAGCATTCGAGTCGGTGACCGCCAAGCTCGAGAGCAGGCTCCGCCGCACCAAGGATCGCAAAAAGGTCCACTACGGGGAAAAGACCCCGGTGTCGGTGGCGGAGGCCACCGCCGCACTCGCCGAGGACGACAGTCTCGGCATCAGTCCCGACATCTCCCTGGACGGTCAGATGCCGGACGAGCACACACCGGGTCATGTCGTGCGTACCAAGGAACACAAGGCCACGCCGATGACCGTCGACGATGCTTTGTACGAGATGGAGCTGGTAGGACACGATTTCTTCCTGTTCCACGACAAGGAGTCGGACAAGGCGTCCGTCGTCTACCGGCGGCACGCGTTCGACTACGGATTGATCCGTCTGGCGTGATGTACTCCCGTTCCGCCTGACGATCCGAGCGGTCGGTCTACTCGTCCGATCGCGGAAGCGCCTACCATGGAATCCGGCCGGGGTTCTCGGACCTCCGGCCGGATTTTGTGTGTCACCCATCCACTGCCGAAGATTGAGGACGAACAAGACTGTGCCGTCGCTGTCGCTATCGAAGCTGCTCCGTGTTGGTGAAGGTCGCATGGTCAAGCGGCTCAAGCACATCGCCGACCACGTTTCCTCGCTGTCGCCCGAGGTCGAAGACCTGACCGACGAGCAACTCCGCGCGAAGACCGAGGAGTTCCGCGCCCGCTACCGCGACGGCGAGACGCTCGACGAGCTGCTGCCCGAGGCGTTCGCGGTCGCCCGCGAGGCGTCCTGGCGGGTCATCGACCAGCGGCACTTCCACGTGCAGATCATGGGCGGCGCCGCCCTCCACTTCGGCAACATCGCCGAGATGAAGACGGGTGAGGGCAAGACCCTGACCTGCGTCTTGCCCGCGTACCTCAATGCGATCGCCGGTGACGGCGTGCACGTCGTCACGGTCAACGACTACCTCGCCAAGCGCGACTCCGAGTGGATGGGCCGCGTCCACCGCTTCCTCGGCCTCGACACCAGCGTGATCCTGTCCGGCATGTCGCCGGCCGAGCGTCGCGCAGCCTATGCGGCCGACATCACATACGGCACCAACAACGAGTTCGGGTTCGACTACCTGCGCGACAACATGACGCACTCCCTGGACGATCTCGTCCAGCGCGGTCACAGCTTCGCCGTCGTCGACGAGGTCGACTCCATCCTCATCGACGAGGCCCGGACCCCCCTCATCATCTCCGGCCCCGCCGACGCCTCGAGCAAGTGGTACGCGGAATTCGCGCGCATCGCGCCGCTGCTCAAGCGTGACGTGCACTACGAGGTCGACATCCGCAAGCGCACCATCGGCGTCCACGAGGCCGGCGTCGAGCTCGTCGAGGACCAGCTCGGCATCGACAACCTGTACGAGGCCGCCAACTCGCCGCTCGTGAGCTACCTGAACAACGCCATCAAGGCCAAGGAGCTCTACACGAAGGACAAGGACTACATCGTCCGCGACGGCGAAGTGATCATCGTCGACGAGTTCACCGGCCGCGTCCTCGTCGGCCGACGCTACAACGAGGGCATGCACCAGGCGATCGAGGCCAAGGAGAAGGTCGAGATCAAGGCCGAGAACCAGACCCTCGCCACGATCACGCTGCAGAACTACTTCCGTCTCTACGACAAGCTGTCGGGCATGACGGGTACGGCCGAGACCGAGGCCGCCGAGCTGCACCAGATCTACAACCTCGGCGTCATCCCGATCCCCACCAACCGGCCGATGGTCCGCGTCGACAACGGCGACCTGATCTACAAGACCGAGGAAGCCAAATTCGACGCCGTCGTCGACGACG